>DATHEN010000463.1:0-3691 GCA_035318565.1 Polyangiaceae bacterium | reverse complement strand
TATTGTCGCGCCACGTGCCGCCGATCGCGTGCGCCTTCTCGAGCAGAACGAAGTCCTCGAAGCCCCGCTGTCTGAGCCGGATGGCAGCGCCAATTCCGCTGATCCCGGCGCCCACGATCAGCACGTTCACCCGCTCCGCCTTGTCCATGAGTTGGATATGCTCAAAGCCTGGAAACTGAGTGAGGCGCGCGCGTGCCAATTGGCATATCATTTGGGGCCACGGCCGCCGGATCGCGGAAATCCCGATGAACACGCCCGCTCACCTGCAGAGACCGACCATCCCGATCGCGTATCTGCAGCTCCTGCTGGAGATCCTCGCCGAACGCGGCTTCTCATCCGCACAGCTCTTCGAAGACCTTCCCGTACCGACCACGCTATTGACCGCGCCGCGCATGTCCGCGCTCCAGTGGACCCGCCTGGTGCTGCGCGCGCGGGAGCTGACGCAAGATCCCGGCCTCGGTTACGAATACGGGCTGCGCATGCGGCCGACCGCGCACGGCTTGTTGGGCTACGCCGCGATGAGCGCCGGCACTGTGCGCGAAGCCATCGATATGGTGGTGCGTTACGCCGGCGCACGGCAAGCCCACTTCACCCTCAGCTTCGAAGTGCACGACGAATACTGCCAGCTCGTACTCCGCGAGCGCTTCCCCATCCCCGTGCTGCGTACCTTCTTCTACGAGAACATCCTGCTCGGACTCACGCGCGGCTCCGCTTTTCTGCTGGGGCGCGAGCTCGAAGACTTCACCGACTGCGAAATCTGCTTCGACACTCCTGAGCCGCCTTACTACCGCGAATGGCGCGATCGGCTCCAGCAGCTGCGTTTCAATCAGGGTGTCAACGCGGTGCGCTTCCCGCCGCACTACCTCGATCTTCGCCCCGCCCTCGCCGACCCCCATGCTTCTCAGCAGGCGCGAGCGCTGTGCGAACGAGAGCTAGCGCTTGCGGCAAAAGACGATGATGACCTCTCCGCGCGCGTGCTCGCGGAGCTGCGTCGCTCCGACGACGAAGTCGGGTACCCCTCGCTCGAAGAAGTCGCCGCGCGCCTGTTCATCTCCACACGCACCTTGAAACGGCGCCTCCACGAGCAGAGCACCTCGTTTCTACGGCTGCTCAACGAGACACGCAAGAACGACGCTTGCGAGCTCCTCACCCGTACGGATCTTTCGGTGCAGGCGATTGCCACCCGCCTCGGCTACGAAAACCCAGCGAACTTTTCGCGCGCGTTCGCCCAGGCTATCGGAAAGCCGCCGAGTGTTTATCGCGCGCAGGTCCGAGAAGCGCGCCGAGGCCTGCTCTAGCGGTAAGCGCGTCGTCTTTTAGTACAGCTACTCGCACCTCGTTCACTCGGGCAGCGTGACGGGCAGCTTCAAGAGCTCGTCCGGGATGGGCGCGCCGGCGAGCGCCTTCATGAACTGAATCAAGTCGCTGATCTGATCGCGATCGAACTCTGGAATCTGATCCAAGATCGGATCGTGGTTCGGATCCGTGCGCGCCGCAGCGCTCGCGTGATGCTGAATCACGCGGCCTAGCACCGCTTCTCGACCGTCGTGGAAGAAGGGTGAGCTCTTGTTCACGCGTCGCAAGGACGGCGTCAAGAACGCGCCCAGATCGAGCGGATCCTTCGTGACCCGAGCGCGCCCCGCATCGACCGGGTTGCCCTCCGCGTCACGCTTCAGCAGCGAAAGATTGTGGAACGTGAAGTCCGAGAACAGCGGCCCGCTGTGACACGTGGAGCATTTGCCCACTCCCACGAACAGCACGAAGCCGCGCTTCGCCTCCTCGCTCATGGCCGTGTCGTCGCCGGCATTCCAGGCATCGAACGCCGAGTCCCGCGAAACAGCGACCCGGATGTACGTGGCCAGCGCCTTGCCCGCCAGGTGCCACACGTCATCGTCGTTCTTCTGCGTGATGTCTTCCCCGAATGCCTCTTGAAACAGCGTGACGTAGCCCGGAATCTCGGTAGTGAGCTTGGCGTGCAGTTTGCGCTTCGCGGCAGGCACATCCAGTGTCCACACGTCTCCCCTCGGGACATTTGTGAGGTTCATGTTCGCCTCGGCGAACGGCAGCACCATGGATTCGTACAACTCCGACTCGGAGCCGTCCCAGTGCAGCGTCTTGGCGTAAACGATGTTGATCAGGCTCGGCGTATGCCGCGGCAGCGTCGGCGTGATCCCGGGCAGCGAGCGCGCGGGCAGATCGAGCGGCGTGTTGCTCTGAAAGTCGGCGACCGGCGAGTGACAATTGCCACACGTAACGGTGCCGCTGCTCGAAAGGCGCGCATCGGCGAACAGCGCCAAGCCCAGACTCCGTTTCACGGCACTATCCGGATTATCCGGCCACTGCGGCAGCGGCGGCACCGGTCCCAGGCTCTCCATCCGCAGCCCGGTATCTGGATTCACCGGCCATCGCTCGTCGATGCTCCGCTTGGAGCTCCCGTCGTCCTCATCGCCGCAGGCGGCCAGGCACAGCGCGATCGACAGCTGAATGCAGCGAGAAATCTTCTTCATTGGAAGCCTCACGGCACCGTCAGCACGGTGTCTACGAGTGAACCCCCGATGTTGCTCGTATCGTGTTTGTTATCGAGCGCGAGCTCTGCGTCCGCGTCCTCCACGTTCACTCGAACCACGCCGTTGCTGAACTTCGGATCTCCGGGTTTGACCCGATCCTGAGACAACGTGAACGCCGAAAGCTCTCCCGAGCGAGGAACCACCGTGAAGTAGTCTTTGCGTATGGCATCCGTGATTTCCGTCTGCGTGTAGACGATGAACGCAACGTCGTACGGACCATTCTCGAACTTGGCCGGGCTCACGTACTGGACGTGCAAATCCTCCGGGACAGTACCCCACTCGTGGTGCAGATCCAGGTCCACGCCCTGGTCGAACCCGCCCGTGAACGTCGCCACGTAGTACGGCCTTCCAATCACGCCTGCACGCGTCATGGAGAACGTGGACAACGCCGGCGTCAGGAACGTGAGCGTCTCCCCGTCTCCATCCGGCTGAAGCTGCACGCTCAGGCGTATGGAGTGTCCATTCAGAGCGGGCGAGTCACCGTTATCCGAGTCGTCGCTCGAACAACCCGGCGCACCGACGGCAGCGAGCAGCGCCACGAGCACGCTCAGGAAATCTACATTTGTCCGAATCATGCCCCCTGGGAATCGCACGCAGGGCCTCGCCCCGTCAACCGCAACACCCGAGAACAAGCGCGTGCAGCCACTGGGCGGCCCTTGGCGGGCCCGCTCGATCGCCCCGCGGAGACACCCTTTTCAAACTTTGATTTCGAGTACGTAGACTTCTCAAGATTGGTCACAAATCTTGCTCCGAGGCTCCTCCGCGGCCCCCTCGCGAATCTTGGACGATCGCGAATGAAATGGGAGGCAAAGATGCTCGATCGTCCAGCGTGCGCGATCCCCGCCAGCTGTGCGTCACGCATCGGGCACTGAGCACTCGGCCGAACCGACGCTGCCGCAGCCGAGATCGGGAGCGGCTGCCGGCGCGCCACTCTGGTTGGTGGCGCACTCACCAGGTGGTTCCAACACTGTCCACACAGGAACGGCAGCGGGATCAAAATGCATCGCAGCGACGAATCTATTTGACCGGTTCGGCGGCGGCCGCTGCTCAATTTTTGCGAGCCCGTGTGCAGTTGCCCTGAGCGCTCACGACGTCGCGCGCTCGCGAGCGATCTGCGAGCGGAA
>DATHEN010000462.1:0-5039 GCA_035318565.1 Polyangiaceae bacterium | reverse complement strand
GCGTTTGCGCCGGCAGTGCCAAACATACGCCTGCCATGTCCAATCTGACCGCCGTCGTGCTGGCCGCAGGCCAGGGAACGCGCATGAAGAGCGCGCTCAGTAAGGTTTTGCATCCCATAGCGGGCCGGCCGCTCGTGTACTACTCGGTGCGGGCGGCGCTGGACGCGGGCGCGTCTCGGGTAATTTTGGTGGTCAGCCCCGCTGCGCGCGCGGCGATCGAAGAGTACGTGATCGGCGAGTTCGGCGACCAGGTCGTGCGAACGGCGGTGCAAGAGGTCGCGCGCGGCACGGGAGATGCGGCGCGCGTGGGGCTCGAGGCGGTCGACGAGGAGCGGGTGCTCATCTTGTGCGGGGACACGCCGCTGCTCGTGGGCAGTCAGCTGGGTGCGCTCGTGAGCGCGCTCGACGCCGATCCGAAGCTCGAGCTCTCGTTCATGAGCTGTATCGTCGAGGATCCGATCGGTTACGGACGTATCCTGCGCTCGCAGAATGGCGCGGTGCGCGAAATTCGGGAGCAGCGCGATCTCGAAAATGACGAGCAGCGCGCGATTCGAGAGATCAACGCCGGGATGTACGCTGCGCGCACGGCCAGCCTGCGTGCGACGCTCGGGCAGATTCGACCCTCGAATGCGCAAGGCGAATACTATCTGACCGACACGGTGGCGATTGCCGCTCGAAGCGGCGGCGCGCACGCGGTGCTCGGCGATCCGAGCGCGCTCGTCGGAGTCAATGATCGCGCGCAGCTTTCGCGAGCGGAAGACGTGCTCTATGCGCGCATCGCCGAACGCCATGGCAAGCTGGGGGTCACGGTGCGCGGCAGCGCGCGCATCGAGGACGGCGTGGTCATCGAGCCCGATGCCGTGATCGAATCCGCAGTATTTCTGCGCGGCAAGACCCGCATCGCGCGCGGAGCGCAGATCGACGCGGGCTGTGTCGTGACCGATTCGAGCATCGGTGAGAACGCCGTCGTGAAACCCTACTCGGTGATCGTCTCGAGCCAGGTCGGAGCAGAGGCGCAGATCGGTCCTTTTGCGCATTTGCGCCCGGGCAGCCAAATCGATGAGCAGGCTCACGTCGGCAACTTCGTCGAGACGAAGCAGACCCGGCTACGGCGCGGCGCCAAGGCCAATCACCTCGCGTACCTCGGGGATGGCGACGTCGGCGAGAAAGCGAATGTCGGCGCCGGTACCATCTTCTGCAACTACGACGGCTTTCAAAAGCACCGCACCGTGATTGGCGCGGGTGCTTTCATCGGCAGCGACTCACAGCTCGTGGCGCCCGTCACGATCGGCGAAAATGCTTACGTCGGCACGGGCACGACCGTCACCCAGGACGTTCCGAGCGAGGCGCTGGCGCTCTCGCGCGTGCGCCAGGAGAACAAGCCGGGCTACGCCTCGCGCTTGCGCAGTCGCTTGCTGGCCGCCGCACAGCAGGTGAAGGCGGCTCGGAGCAAGTGAAGCGCAGCCGCGGCGCTCTGATTTGCGTGCTCGCATTCGGAGCGGCCTGCGCTCGCGCGGAGCGCTCGGCCCCACTGGCCGAATCGAGCGCCGAGCCTGCTCCCAGCGCGGCGAAGCCGCACGCCGCAGCCAGCGTCACGGAGCGGGAACCGAGCTCGTGTGGTGCAGGGTGTCAGGCCTTCGCGACTCCCCAGGCCGCATTCGCCGCGGTGCTCGCGCGCGACCTGCGCGTGCTGGCGATCGGAGAAGCACACGCACAAAAAGGCGCGACCGCGCGCTCGGCTACGGCCCGCTTCAGCGAGCTATTGCTGCCGCAACTCCGCGCGCGCGCTTCGCACCTGGTACTCGAGATCTGGGTACAGACCGGAAAATGCGGAGCCGTGGAACGCCGGGTCGAACAGCAGCAGCAGCCGGTCGTCTCGGGGCAGGCACCCCAGAATCTCAATGATTTCGTCGCGCTCGGCACGCGCGCCAAAGCTCTCGGCATAGAGCCCCAGCCACTCGTCCCGAGCTGCGCCGAATATGACGCCATCGGCAAGGCGGGCGCCGCAGACATCGCCCGCATGCTCGAGATGATCAGCCGGCGCACGCAGCGCGACATCGTCCGCCTGCTAGACGCGCAGGAGCGCGTCGACGCCGGGGCGAAGTGGATCGTCGCCTACGGCGGCGCGCTGCACAATGACCTGCGTCCGCGCCCCGGCCGTGAAGCGTGGAGCTTTGGGCCCGCGCTGGCGCGGCGCACGGCGGGTCACTACGTGGAGCTCGATCTAGTCGTGCCCGAGTTCGTCAAAGACACGGAAGTGTGGCGCGCACAGCCATGGTACGCGCACTTCAAGGCCGCGCCACGAGGCGATCGAACCCTGCTCTTGAACCCGAGCCCGGACTCGTACGCGCTGGTATTTGCCGCAGGCTCGTAGCTTGCTCGGGTCAGGAGCCGGTGCGCGGAGCCTTGCCGCCGCTCGACTTCGCGCTGGGTGGAGCGCTGGCTTGCGGGCTGCTCGGCAACTCGTGCCGCATGCGCCGGCGCTTCACTTCCAGATAGGGCGCTGAGAACGGATTCGGAACCACGTGCGTGGGGATGCGTTTGACGACCTGAATACCGAGCTCGCTCAGCGACTCGATCTTCTTGGGATTGTTCGTCATCAGCTCGATCGATGACACGCCGAGCTCGCGCAACATGGCCGCGGCCACGTCGTACTCGCGCGCATCTACGGGTAAGTGCAAAAGCTCGTTGGCTTCGATGGTATCGGCGCCCATCGCTTGCAGCGCGTACGCGCGCACCTTGTTCGCCAGGCCGATGCCGCGGCCCTCTTGGCGCAGGTACAGCAGAATGCCACGCCCGCGTTCGGCGATTTCCGCCATCGCGCGCTCGAGCTGCTCGCGACAATCGCACTTGAGCGAGCCGAACACCTCACTGGTCAGGCACTCCGAGTGCACGCGCACGGGGATCGAAGTTTGTCCCCGCACATCGCCCATCACGAGCGCCAGATGTTCGTCACTGAGGCCCGGATGGGCTTCTGGATCGTCCCAGCGGAAGACATGCAGCTGGAAAATGCCGTGACGCGTTGGTAACGGCGCCTGGGCAAGCGTTTCCAGTCGCAGCGGTTCGTGCGCCATGCCCGACGTCACCGTGTTCTCGCGCCCAGGGGCCTGACTCGCGCGGTTCTGTGCATCATCTGGCGCGGAAGTATCCACAGCGTGTACCTAAAGATGGGACTCAGGGGTTCTGGGGTCAAGCACTTGGCCGGCCAGCCACGACTCCGGACCCCGCCGGACGGCGAGTGCACAGCGAAATAATGGCGTCTTCCAGCACTGCGCGTGGAGGCCGGCGCGAGCCACCTTTCAGTGCCAGATCGACCCGGGCCAAAAGCTCGAGCCATGATTCGAGTTCCGGGCGAGAAATTCGTTTCAACTGGTCCGCGAGCTCGCGAGCCTTGAAAGGCGCCGCGCCGGCCCGCTTGGCCGCCTCGGGGCCCGACAAGCCGGCACGGGATGCCGCATCGAAGCGAAGCAGCTGGCGGGCGGACCAGGCCAGAACGGAGAGCAAGCGCAGGCCTCGGTCCGCGGGGTCGAAAACCTGACCGAGCGCGGATAGCGCCGCCCCCAAATCTCTCCTGCCTACCGCAGACACCAGCTCCCAAACGCTGGCGGGCCTGAGCCGCACCACGCAATCGGCCACGTGATCCGCGGTGATCACTTGCCCCGCTCCCGCGTACAGACACAGCCGTTCGAGCGCGTCGGTCACGGGCGCGAGCTCGGGACCGGCCAGCTCGGCAATCAGGTCGGCCACTTCGGGAGCCAGCGGGTTGCCGCGCGTGCGGGCGCTGCGTTCGACGTAGAGTGGCAGATCGCCGCGAGACAGCGGATCGCACTGAACTATCCAGCCTTCGCTCTTCGCGAGCACGACCAGCTTGCGCCGATTGTCCAGCTTGCTCGCAGTGAGCAGTAGCGTCGTGCTCTCCGCAGGGGTCTTCGCGTACTCCGCGAGCGTATCCAGCGAGTCGCTGGAAGCCCTGGCTTTGCCGCCTTCGCCGCGCCCCTCCCAGCGCTCCAGGGAGCGTACCAGTACGAGCCGGCGTGCGCTCATCATGGGCAAGGTGCGCGCCGCGCTCAGCACTTGCTCGGCCGTGACCTCACCGGCGGTCATCTGATCCTCGTTGAGCCCCGGAATCCCGCCGGCCACGCTCGCCTCACGCAGCGCGCGCGTCACGCTCGCCACGAGGTGAAGCTCCTCCCCGAGCACCAAATAAATGGGCCGAAGCTTCGCATCGCGCGCTTCCTGCAGGGCTTGATCGGGGGTCATGGGGCTCTTGGCAGGTGCGAAGGCGGTCTATAACCGTGTGTTCGACGGAGCGGCAAGCGGCTTGGCCCTGCGCCGCGTCGGAGCGAACGCGCTTGGCGCCCCGCCGGATTGGCACGCCTCGGGCTACTGTAGTAAAGCCGAGCCTCCGTGTTGTCTCGACGCGTCGATGGCGCCCGTTCACTGGGAGCGCTGCCCCAGAGTACGTTGGTTGCCATTGGCAACTTCGACGGCGTGCACGTCGGCCACCAGGCCGTGATCCGCGCGGCGGCGAGCGATGCTCGACGATTTGGGCTGGCGCCGCTGGTTTTGACCTTCCATCCCCATCCGGCTCAGGTGCTGGGGCGTGGCAGTCTGCCCACGCTGACGACAATCGACCGCAAAACCGAGTTGATCTGCCGGATCGATCCCGAGCTGCGGGTGGTGGTCGAGCCGTTCACGCAGGAGCTGGCCAACGAGTCCCCTCGCGATTTCGCGCGTGAGCTGTTGATCGGCGCGCTCGGCGCTCGCTTCGTCATTGTCGGTCAGAACTTTCGCTTTGGCCACAACCGGGTCGGCACGCTCGAGACCTTGCAGCGCCTTGGTGCGGAGCTCGGGTTCGATGCGCGCGCCGAAGAGCTCGCGGGTGACGATCGCGGCACGTATTCGAGCACTCGTGCCCGCGAGCTGTTGGAGCACGGCGACATCGTTTCGCTCGAGCGGGTCCTCGGCCGCCCGCACTCGGTCAGCGGCAGCGTAGTGGAAGGTCACCGCCGGGGTCGCACGCTAGGCTTTCCCACTGC
>DATHEN010000461.1:0-5499 GCA_035318565.1 Polyangiaceae bacterium | reverse complement strand
CAGTGTACGCCACGCTGGTCTCCACTGGGCGCGATGGCCTCGGTGAGCCCGGTAAGACGTTGAGCACGCCGCGCGGCACGTTCCGCATCTACCAAAAGCACGTCACCACCACGATGGACTCGGAAGTAGCCGACCACGAGTTCGAGCTCCGCGATGTGCCCTGGGTGATGTACTTCAAAGGCGGCTACGCGCTCCACGGTGCATACTGGCACGACGACTTCGGCCGCGTCCGTTCGCACGGCTGCGTGAACATCGCGCCCATCGACGCGCGCTTCGCGTTCATGTGGGCGAGCCCCGACGTGCCGGAACACTGGCACAGCGCCTACGCCGGGGACGCCTTCGGACAAGGCACCCTGGTGCACCTCCACCCATAGGCGTCACGGCTTCGGCGTCACCGTCACTTGCACCTGCACCTCGGTCGGCTCTCCGCGGGCCAGACGGCTGCCGTGCGGCACCACGATGCCGCGGGTCAAGCTGCTGCTGGCGGTGATCGCGGACAAGTCGATGGGTTCGGTGCGGAGCGCCTGGGTGCGCTCGGCGGTGCTGCTGCGCACCATCAGCCGGATTCGATCGGGCGACACTTCGACATTTTGGAGCACGAGGTTCGAGGGCAAGCGCCCGCTCAGCTCGGCGCGCACGGGTAGCTCCTTGGGCGACAGCCGATAGGCCCTGAACGTCACGGATTCTGGCTCGATTTCGTGCACCGTCAAGCCACTGGGCAAACCGAGCGCACGCGGCGTCAAGTTCACGGTTTGTCGTCCGGCCTCGATGCTGCTTGCGTCCACGGAGAGACGCAGGCGGGTGGGGGTGACGAGCTCGAAGGAGCGGCTCTTGCCCGAGATCGTCACGCGCGCGAGCGGCGGATCCGGATCGTCGAGCAGCCAGCCATCCGGCACGGCGCGATACACGACGGGCACGTCGTACGTGCGCGCGACCGTCTCGCGCTGTTGGCCGAACACCAGCAGCCAGGCCAGGATGGCGAGCGCAACGGCCAGGGCCTTGGTGCCGAGATCGCGCGCGAACAGCCGCTGCCAGACGCTCATGCGGCGCGCGGGCACGACCTCCGACATGAAATCGAGCAGGCGGCCCTTGAGCTCGGACGCATTCGTCTCCTCGAGCACTCCGGCGCGTGCCACGCTCATCACCCCGCGTTCTTCCGAGACCGCGATAACGAGCGCGTCGGAGCGCTCGCTGAGCCCGAGCGCTGCGGTGTGCCGCGTCCCGAAGCGCGCGCCATCTTTGACCCGAGTGGAGAGCGGCAAGTGCACGGCAAAGCGGGTCAGCCGGCCCTTTTCGATGATCACCGCGCCGTCATGGCCGGCCGAACTGGGATCGAAGATGCTGAACAAGAGCGCTTCGCTGAGCGCGCCGTCGAGCGAGATGCCGCCGGAGGTGTGGCGCTCGAGCGGCTCCTTGCCGCGCAGCACGATCAACGCGCCCGTGCGCGCGCGCGCCAGTGACGACGCCGCCTCGATGATCAGATCCAGCGAGCCGGAAGGCGTCTCGGCGGGCGCGCGGCCCGCGCGCAGCAGGCCGCTGGTTGCAATGCGCTCGAACGCGCGCCGGATCTCTTCCTGGAAGATCACCACCAGCGCCAGCAACGCCACGGTGATGCCGGCCTGGAACAGGAACAGCGTCAAATACATGTCCAGCAGGCGCGCCACGAAGTAGAGCGCGACCAGCGTCGCGAAACCGAGCAGCACGAAACGCGAGCGCGCCCGCCGTACCCACGCGATCACGGCATACGTGAACACCGATACGACAATGACGTCGATGATGTCGGCCAAGCGTACGCCGCCGAACACGTCCTCCAGAATGCCTGCAAGAGCCGAGAACACGATGGCGACCGAGCGAAGCGCCAGCGTCTCAGCTGCTGCGCACGATCGCAATCAGAACGGTCAGAATTACGACGCCGCTCACGAGCAGTGCCAATATCGCGGGCTCCATGGCAGCGCTGCCGCCGCGCTCATGGGCTCGGCGTGTCGGGTGTGCTCGGCTTCGGATGCTCTGCAGGGGGTGCAGCATTGGGTGACGGGGTGGCCTCACCCTCGGATCCCCCGAGCGCCGGACGCTTGGTTCGGGGCACCACGAACGTGCGTGGCGCGGATTGTTGGCGCGCGCGCGGCGCGGCGTCCGGTGTCGTCGAGGGCGAGGCTTTGCCTGTGGCCGCGTCCAGTGCCGCGGCGCTCGCCGCGCCGGCTTCCGGCTCTGCCGGTGCAACGCTGGGCGCGGTTTGGTCCGTGGCGGCAGGCGCCGGTTCCGGGGCGGGGGGCGGCGGCGCAGGCGCCGCGACTTCCTCGTTCGCCGGCGCTGCAGCGCTGGCGGGAGGTTCCGGCTCGCTTCCTCCGAAGAGGCTCTTGGGGCGGGTCAGAAGCAGCGCCCCTCCGGCGCCGAGCAGAGCCAGGGTGAGCAGCACCGCGATCCACATGAGCGCGTTACCTTTCGGCTCCGGGTCGGGCGGCTGGGACTGAAGCGCTCGCGCGATCGCCGGTGCCCCCGCGGGCGGACGCGTCGACAGCGAAGTCGTAGGCTCGGCGCTCGGGGCCGCCGATTCTAGTAGGCCGCTGGTGCTCTCAGCCGGAGCTTCGGCGAGCACGTCTGCGGGAGGCTCGGCGACGTCGCTCGTGCTCAAGCCGAGCAGGTCTTCTTCGCTCTCCGCGCGCTCGGGCTGATCCGGTTCACTGCCCTCTTTGGTGATCATCGCGTCCAGAGAGAACAGTACCGAGCTCTCGTTGCGCGCGCCGGTCAGGCGTGGCTGAGAGGGAGACTCGCTCCGAGACTCGGCCTGTGCTTCCGGTTCGGCACCGGCGCGCTCGAGATCTGCGAACAGGTCCTGATCGCGGTCGCTCGCGGCGTGCCGGCGCGCAGCGCGTTCGCTCTGCTCCGAAGGGTCGACGATGATGGTGGATTCGGAAGGCTGCGCGGCACGCTGAGCCAATGGGGTTTCGAAGCCCGCCGTGGCCGCCGTTCCGGTCCCGGGCGTAGCAACGCCGACGTAGTAGGCCTTCGTCTCGGCGTTGGGGTCCGAGAGCAGGCCCGACTCTGCCGAGAATGGCCCGCGCTCTTCCGCCGTGCCGTGCGGCGACGGATTCAGCGCGTTGGCGCCGGCGGCTCGCAACAGCTCCTCCGCCTGCGGGGCGGCCATGGCGACCGTGACGTCATCGAAGCTGACATCGCCGCCCGCCGCTTCAGGCTCGCTCCAGCCTGGTATTTCGCCCCACCCGGCGCTGCCTGGCTCCCGCCAGACGCCCATGGGCGTCCCCGGTCCCTGCTTTTCGATCGGGCCGCGCCCTGCCAGACCCTCGAAGCCGAACTTTCTCAGGCCGGGCTGTGATCCCGCTGCCCGGGGAGCGCTGCGCACGCGCAGGCCGCGCGCGTCGATGCGCTCGGCGATCGCTGGAATCTCCAGGGGAGTCTTCCAGTCCTCCATGCCCTCTTTCCAGATGAAGGTCTCTTCGTTGATGGTGCCCGCGGCGAACAGCTCCACGACCTCACCCGTGGACATTTCTTCGTGCTGGTCGTCCGTGATCGCCACCGTCCACTCCGGGGCGGAGTTCTGCGGCGACGAGGCGATGGGCGCTTGCACCGCGTTCATCACGGGTGGCGTGGGAATGCCGATGCGCGGCGCTTCGATGCCGCCGACGATCGTGCGCTTCGTGGCATGCACGTGATCGGCGATTGGCGTGGGCGGGTCGGCGTTGGCGCGGGCCATCGCTCGATTCGCGTCCGCGCGCGCAGCATCCGAAAGCAGCGGCAGCGGCGCGGGAGCCGGGGCTGCGCCGGGGCTGATCGGGGCGATGCCGATCATGGTCTGCTTCATACCGCGTCTACGTGAGGCGGCAGCGGCGGCGACGCTCGTATCAGCGCTGGGCTGAGACGGTGCGGCCGCAGGCTCTGCGCCTTGGCCTGCGCTGGTGCCGTCTACGACGATCGGCGCGCCGCAGCGCTTGCACGTGATGCGTACTTTGCGACCGCGCACCTTCTCATCGGGGATCGCGTACTTGGCCGGGCAGCTTCCACAGGAGACGTTCATGGGTAGTTTTTGGAGTCCGAGTCTCCCGGCGCGAGAGACTCTTCCCCTACAGGCCCGTTTACCACGGTCCAGAAATTCACGCCAACTTCACCGAGCGCCAAGCCGGTAATATAGCTCGGCTTTTATGTATGTCGCATAAAAGCGATCGAGAAGGCGTGGCGGCTCCCGCCGAGCGCACGTGGGAGTCGTTAACGAACACACACACCGGCTGACGCGGGCGCGGGTCATGGTACTAGTGCGGCCGAAATGCCGGTTGCGCATTCTCCCGAGGCCCGGGCACCCGAGCGACGCCAGAGCATCGGTGCCGTCTTACGGGACCGTTACCTGACGGTCGACCTGCGTTGGCTGGGTATCTTCCGGGTTCTGCTGGGTAGTCTGCTGTGCGTGGAGGTGCTGCGGCGCTGGTACTACGCGCGCGCCTTCTACACGAACGACGGCATCTTACCGAACCACTTCTCGCTGTTCCGGCCGATGGGCCGCAACGTGTTCTCGATCTATCACGCCGCCTCGACGCTGGGCGAAGTGAGCGTGGCGTTCGCGCTGACTCTGCTCGTCTTCGTCTGCTTTACGCTCGGCTTCAAGACGAAGCTCATGCACGTGCTCTCGGCCGTGTGCATCACGAGCCTGAACGCGCGCAACCTGTTCGTGGAGAACGGCGGCACGGTCGTGGTGAACGTGCTCACCGTCTGGGCGTTGTTCCTGCCGCTCGGTAGGCGCTTCTCGATCGACGCGCTGTTCGCTTCGCTACGAACCCGGCGCGAAGAGACACCGGACGACCTGAACGCCAGACCGGCCGCTCTGCCCGAGGCGAACCGCTTCGTTTCGATCGTGGTGCTGGCGTTGATCCTGCAATGGTCCGTTATCTACTTCTTCAACGCCGTGCACAAGTCCGGCGTCGGTTGGAAGAACGGCACGGCGCTGCATTGGTTCTGGCACCAGGATCGCATCGTGACTGCGCTCGGCATCTACGCGCGCGAACACGCCCCGCTGTGGCTGATTCGCGGCGGTACCTACGCCACCTTGGTCGTCGAGCACGTGCTCGCCTTCATCCTGCTGATTCCTTTCTGGCAGACCTGGACACGGCGAATCGCGCTGTTGTTCGCGCTCGGTTTGCACGGCGGTATCGCGCTGAGCTCCCGCCTCGGCCCGTTTTCCTACATCATGACGATGTTCTTCGTGCTGCTGCTCGGCGAGCGCGACTGGCAGCTGCTCGAGCGCTGGTTCGGCCGGGAAAGTCGCAAGAAAACCGTGATCTACGACGCGGATTGCGGCATCTGTCTGCTCACGTCGCGCGTGCTCAAGCGGCTGGATCCGTTCGGGCGTCTCACGTTCGTCGGTAACTTCGAACGCGACAAGATTCCTGCGGCTCTCGATGACGAAACTCTGAACAACACCTTCGCCGTCATCGATAACCGCGGACGGATTTTCACGCGCGCACGCGGCGTGTACGAGCTCAGCCGCGCCCT
>DATHEN010000460.1:0-5251 GCA_035318565.1 Polyangiaceae bacterium | reverse complement strand
CAGTGTACGCGCCTCTGTCTTGAGATCGTTGTGCAAGTACTTGGCGATCATCAAGATCAGCGCGAGCTTCATGAACTCGCTCGGCTGAAAGCTGAAGCCGAACAGCTCGATCCAGCGTGAAGACCCGCGGATATCCGCGCCCAGCACGAACACGAGACCGAGCGTCCCGAGGCCGCCGACGTAGAACACCATCGCCAGCCGTTCGAAGTGGCGGTAGTCGATCGTCGCCACGAGAATGGCGAGCAACACGCCGACGACGATCCAGTAAATCTGCGAAACGTAGATGTCCGCGAGGCCCGCGCGCTGCCCGGCGTCCATGTAGGGGCTGGTCGCGCTGTAGAGGTTCACGACTCCCAGCGTGATGATGCCGACGATGCCGAGCAAGAGCGGCATGTCCACCTGCGGACCGCCACGAAACGAGATGCGATCGGTCCGCATCAGAAGCTGCTCCGCTTGTTGGCGGCCTGCGCCGAGGCGCGGGCGACCAGCCGCTTCTCCTTGAGTTTTTGCCATTCGCTGACGATGCGGCTCGCCACGGGCACGGCGTTCTTGCCACCGCCGCCGCCATGCTCCACGAGCACCACGATGGCGATCTCGGGCGCGTCCGCCGGCGCATACCCGGCGAACCAGGCGTGATCGCGGTTGAAGTACCAGATCTTCTTCGGATCCACGCCGCGCGGAGTGACATGACTCACCTGCGCGGTACCGGTCTTGCCGGCCATGTCGACGTCGGGCGCATGCTCCTTGTAGGCAGTGCCTTCTTTCTCCGTGACCACACCGGCCAGAGCGCGCTTCACGAGCTCGGCGTGCTCGGCTTTCAGGTCCACGCTGCGCCGCACGCGCGGCGGAAACTCCTGGACCACGGTGCCGTCGCTCGTTTCGATGCTGCGCACCACCTGGGGCTGGTACAGCGTCCCGCCATTCGCGAGCGCTGCATAGGCGAGCGCGAGCTGCATGACCGTGACGCTGGTTGCACCCTGGCCGATGGCCGCGAGCAGCTTGAAGCCGCCGCGAAAGTGACCCTTGTAGTGGCGCGTGTACCAGGCCTGCGTCGGCATACGGCCGCGTGCCTCGGGATTGATGCCAATGCCGGTCTTCACGCCGAAGCCGAAATCGATGCCTATCTTGGCCATGCGATCGAGCTGCATGCGTTCACCGAGCGCATAGAAGTACGTGTTGCAAGACTCGACGATGGCCTCGTGCAAGTTGACCAGGCCGTGCGCGTCGGTGCAGCGAAAGAAGCGGCGGCCGTATTCGTACCCGCCCCGGCAGCGGATCTGTGCGCTCGGATCGATCAGTCGCTCGGCCAGGCCGGCCAACGCGCTGAAGGGTTTGTATGTCGAGCCGGGCGGATATGCGGCGGAGATGGTCTTGTCGAGCGTGGGTTTGAGCGGGTCGGAGTACAGGCGCGTGAAGGCCTCACGCACCGCCTGCTGGCCGGTGCCGCCGGACACGATGTTGGGGTCGAAGCTCGGCTTGGAGAGCGCAGCAAGCAGACGGCCGGTGCGCACGTCCACCACCACGATCGCGCCTGCCAGCTGCCCGCGCATGGCGCGATCGATCGCCTTTTGGATCTCGATGTCGATGCTCAGAGAGACGTCGCGGCCGGGCACCGGATCGAGATGGCGTGGCTCGTCCAGATACTTCGGCTCGAGCGCCTCGCGGTTCCGATTGCGCAGCCCGCGCACGACCTTTCTCCAGCCGCGTTGGCCGCGTAGATAGCTTTCCCAGCGTCGCTCCACGCCGACCGCACCCAAACGGTCTCCGGCCTTGTAACCACGCGGACCTAGGCGCGCGAGCGTCTCGGAATCCACCTCGCGCATGTAGCCGATGAGCTGCGCGCCGATGTCGCCGTACGGGTAGTAGCGAACGGGAGCCGGCGCGACCTCCACGCCGCGGAGCTCGGTCTCGTGCGTCTTCAGAGCGGCCACGACGTCGCGATCCACGTCGACCTTGATCGGGGTCTGCTGCTCGCGTTTCGGCCCGGGCTTGTCGCGGATCTCCAGAATCGACTTCTTGAGCTCGGCGGCTTCGTTTTCGTCGAGCGACATGAGCTGCGCGACGCGCGGCCAGGTCTTTTCCATGTCGATGACCGCCGGCACCACGTACACGTTGTAACTGGGCCGATTGGCGGCGAGCACCTTGCCGAATGCGTCGCGAATCACCCCGCGTGTAGTGGCCAGCGGAATTTCACCGACGATGTTGCGGCGTGCCTGCGCGCGGTGCACATCGCCGTCCACGATCTGCAGTTGAACGAGGCGGCCGATGAAGATGCCGAGCGTGACGATCACCGCCAGTACCATCCAGCGGTAACGGCGTCGAAACTCGCCGACGTCCGAGCGCTGCACGAGAAAGCTCACGGCGCCGTGGCCTCCTGACTCGCGTGCACGGACGTCCCGCCCTGATACAGCCGCTGCGCAAGCTTGAACACGAACGGGGCGCACAGCGCGGTGGAAATCGCGTGAGGGAACACGATGCTGCCGACTTCGACGGGTCGCTTCGTGTCACTGCCGAAGATCGCCAGCAGGGTCAGAATGATGGCGCTCTCGACGAGAGAAAAGCCGAACCCGAGCGACATGCGCGTGAGGGCCGTCTGCGCCGTCAAACGCACGCCGGCCACGCGCGACAACCACCAGACGGCGACCGACACGAACGTAAAAAGTCCGATCGGCGCCGAGGCGAACAGATCGAGAGCGTAGCCGAGGCCAGCAGCGAGCAGCGCTCCGCGCGCCATGGACGCTTCGTGCACGCCCAGAAAAATGACCAGCGGCAACACCAGATTCGGCGTGGCGCCGTGCACACCGCTCGGCCCTAGCACGCGATACAGATTGCCCTGTACGAGCAACAGCAGAATTCCGACGGCAACGAAGGCGGCGCTCTTCATGTCGCTTTCAGCGCGGCGTCCGCGCCTTCCTCACCGCCGCGCGCGTGGCCTCGCAGTCCTTCGGGTCCGAAAGAGCGATCAGAACCTCCTCGAGACGCGAGAAGTCGCTCGTCGGTTTGGCCTCCACGGTCTGGTAAATACCGAACTCGCGCTTGTCGACCTTGGTGACACGGGCGACGGGAATTCCGCGCGGGAAGCGGCAGCCCACGCCGCTCGTCAAAAGCAGATCGCCTTCGTTGACCTCGTCCGTGCGCTGCACGTACTCGATGCGCATCGCGTAGCGCGAGCGATCTCCCATGCCGCGCGCGAAGCCACGCGCGCCGGTGCGTTCCACCACGACGTCGACGCCGAACCCGCTATCGACGCTGAGCTGGACGTCCACCTTGTCGCCGGCCACGCGCATGACGGTGCCTACCACACCATCCAGAGAGAGCACGGGCATGCTGGGCCGGACGGCCGCGCCCGGGTTGTCCACGGTGACGTGGGCGACGCGGAAGTACTCCGTGGTGTCCTTGGACATCACCACGGCGCTCACGGTTTCGACCGGGATCGTGTCGCGCAGGCCAATCAAGCGACGCAGACGGCGATTTTCGGCTTCGGCGCTGTGGAGCTCGCGTACCTTCGCCTGGAGTCGCGCGTTCTCGTACGAGAGCTTGTTGTTGTCGGCTTTGACGTCCACCAGATAGACGTAGTCACCGACCAGGTTCGAAATACCGCGGGCCAGCGCCGCCGAAACGTATTGAATCGGCGCGGCCACGCGCATGAGCGCGCGATCCACGGCGCTCATCTCTTCGGGGTTTCTGATGTTCGCGCGCAGGAAGAAGAAGGGCACGGCGAGCAGCAGCACCACGATGAAGGTATCGCGGTAGCGTCGAAAAGAGCCCACGGTGCGTCACAAGGCCAGTCGGCGCTTCAGCCGATCGTGACCTCCTTCAAGAGCTCGATGTGATCCAGCGTCTTACCGCTGCCGAGCACGACCGCGCTGATCGGGTCGTCGCTGACCATGACCGGCAAGCCGGTTTCCTCACGCAGCAGCACGTCGATGTTCTTCAAAAGCGCGCCGCCACCGGTCAGCACCACGCCCTTGTCGACGATGTCTGCAGCGAGCTCGGGCGGCGTGCGCTCGAGCGCCAAGAGCACGGCTTCGACGATGGCGTTGATCGGCTCGACCAGAGCTTCACGGATTTCGTCCGAGTTGACGACGACGGTCTTCGGAATGCCGGCGACCATGTCGCGGCCCTTCACTTCCATGGTCATCTGCTGCTCGAGCGAGTATGCGTTGCCGATCGTCATCTTGATGCGCTCGGCCGTTTGCTCGCCGATGGCCAAGTTGTACTTGCGCTTCATGTAGGCGACGATCGCTTCGTCCATCTTGTCGCCGCCGACTCGCACGCTCTGCGAGTACACGATGCCGGCGAGCGAGATGACGGCGACTTCCGTAGTGCCGCCTCCGATATCGACCACCATGTTGCCACTCGGCTCGGTGATCGGTAGCCCGGCGCCGATGGCGGCCGCCATGGGCTCCTCGATCAAATAGACTTCGCGAGCGCCTGCACTCTCTGCGCTCTCCTTCACGGCGCGCTTCTCCACCTCGGTGATACCGAAGGGCACGCAGATGATGATGCGCGGCTTGACGAGCGTGCGGCGATTGTGAGCTCGCGCGATGAAGTATCGCAGCATCGCTTCAGTGATCTCGAAATCCGCGATCACGCCGTCCCGTAGCGGACGGATGGCCTGGATGTTGCCAGGTGTGCGGCCGAGCATCTCTTTGGCCTCGCGTCCCACGGCCAGCACGCGCTTATCGCCGCGTGCGTCCCGCTGAACGGCAACCACCGATGGCTCACAGCTGACGATGCCCTTGCCTTTGACATAGATGAGCGTCGTCGCCGTGCCTAGGTCGATGGCGAGGTCGTTCGAGAACAGGCCATATAGCCAGTCGAAAATCATCCGATCGTTCTCAGACGCGACAAAAGTGGCCGAGTTAGCGGTCTGCGCTCCGGATTACCCGGTAGCCCCCGCTGTTCGGCCAGCTGGAGGGCGCCTTCGTACCATGGCGCCTCGCGCGGACGCAATTCGCCCCGCAGCGGGGTGAGCCTTTTTCGCCCCTTGTTATCTGCAGCTCAGATCCTTCCCACGGCGGCCTCGTGATTTGTCAAAAACAACAGCCACTTACGATAGACCCCGCCACTGCGGGCCAGCGCCCCCGCACAAACTTCACAAAGACTTTCGCCTCAGCGCCCTCGCCTGCAGTTGGCGGTCAGTCTTCGTCCCAGTCCTTTTCCCAGTTACGGAAGCTGCCGCCGCCCCCGCGCTCTTTCTTCGTATCCGCGGCAGCCTTGGCGCCTTGTTTTTTCTTCTGTTTCTTTT
>DATHEN010000459.1:0-4854 GCA_035318565.1 Polyangiaceae bacterium | reverse complement strand
CGGAAGACATCGAGCAGCTGACGCAGCTCATGGACGCAGTGCTTCCGCCACACGGCGGGCCGCACGTCTCGCTCGTCGATACGCGGCGCCTGACGCACGTGGATCCCGGCGCATTTTCGGTGATGGCGCGCTACTTCGAGGAGCGCCGCGCAGCGTTCAGCTCCGTGATCAGGAGGCAAGCGCTGGTGCGCCCCGTGGGCCTCGCGGGCGCGGTGGTGGCCGGCTTCTACCAGGTGATAGCGCCTTCGTTCCCGGTCTCGATTTTCGAATCACTAGACGAAGCGCTGAGCTGGCTCGCTCCGCACGGCTCGCAAGCCTTGCAGCTCGCGCTGAACGAGCTTCACGGCTGCGCCCGCGAAAAAGAACCGCTGCTCGATGCCGTACGCAGCTTGCTGGAAAGGACGCACGCCAGGCTGAGTCTCTCCGCTGCGGCGCGGGAGCTCGGCATGTCGCAGCGCACGTTGCAGCGCCGGCTGTGCGCGGTGGACACGACGTTTCAAGACGAGCTGCTTCAAGCCCGCGTGCGCGCCGGGCAAGCCCTGATGCTCGCCAGCGAAGACAATTTGACGGCGATCGCACTCGAGGTCGGCTGCGCTTCACTCCAGCACTACAGCGCGCTGTTTCGGCGCTTGACCGGCGTCAGTCCGAGCACGTGGCGCAAGCGCTTCTCTCCGTCCGAGCCCCTTCATTCAGCGTCGAGCGCGCCGTCGAAGCACGGCCCAGAATCCACCAAACGGAGCAGCTTCGGCACCCGACCGAGATACAGCCGCGCCGCCAGCGTGTCGAATGACCCGCCGTCCGTCAGAGGCAGCGCGCCCAGCTCCTCGAGGGTAATTTCCGCGTCGCCATTGGGATCTGTCGAGGCATAGGCGCTCGAAGCGCAGCGCTCGAAGCTCGCGCCGCCGTTGCGCCGTTGAGCGGCGATCCCATCCGTGGCGTTGAAGCCGCGCGCGGTGTCGCGCTGCTGGCAGCGAGGATCGAGCTCGATCCCGTGACGCTCACCGACAATGCCGGAGCAGGAGAGTGAGCACGACAGCGCTCACTCTCCTGCTCGCTGCCGCCGCACCTCGAGTTTTGCCTCGCGGATGTCCTTGGGCACCCAGGCGACGCGGACGGTGAGTGTGTATCGGCCGGCTGCGGGGGCCTTGAGGGAGCAATCCAAGGGGAGTCCGGAGCTGGCGACGTCGTCGGAGCCACTGCCGACGGTGGTGGCCTTGCCGGCGAAGGCGCCGCACTGAGTGGAGCTCGGGGCACTGCCGTCGCGCACGAGGCTGGCGGTGACGGCGGATGCCTGGAGCTGGTCGTGCACGGCGTTGGTGCGACTGCGCGAGCTGTCGGGGTAACTGCTGTTGGTTCCCACGGTCACGTCGAGGCGGAAGTTCAGAGTGTCTCCGGCGGCGAGGTCGACGCCTAGGCTGGGCGCCGCCGCCCGCAGATCCAGAACGCCGACCCGCTCGCCCCGCGGCCACAGGAAATAGGCGGCGAAGCTCGCGATGACGACCAGGAAGACCCCGATGGCACCCACGATCAGGAGCGCGGGGTTCCGAGGCGCGGGAGGGGGAGCGGGCTCGGCCATGAGTGAGAATCACCCGAAACTGCTTCGAAAGTCATCTGCCCTGCGCGCCGGTAGCACGCCGGCGACAGCACCGGGCAGCGCGCGCTGTCCGCCACAATTTCGCCGCATTTTCTCCCTGCGCTTTCCTGACCCCCTGCGCGGAGCCTCCCTAGTCGGCACTTAGAGTGCAACGCATGAAGTACTTCATCGCAGTGGCATTCGTGTGGCTCGGCTGCTCGCTTGCTTGGGTCGTGCTGGCTTCCACGCTGCTCTATCGATCGGGAGAGATGTCATCCGAGCTCACGACCGAGGTCGACCGCTTGTGGGGACCGCCGCTCCAACAGGAACCGCCGAGCCTCGTTTATCAGGAACCCAAAAAGGTCACGGAGAAGATCGTGACTACGGACGCGCAGGGCAAGAGCGTCGAGCAGCTGGTCGAAAGAGAGACGGAGCAGACGCTCACCCTTCCGCTCCTTGGATCCGACATACGAGTCGCGCTCGATCTCGAGCACCGGCAGAAAGGGCTGCTCTGGTTCCCGACCTACGGCGTTGAATTCGACGCACGCTACGAGTTCAAGAACGATACGACTGTCTCCCGTACGGTGACGGCGCTGTTTCCGCTCGAGACGGGGAACAGCGTGTACGATGGTTTCCGCATCACCGAGGCATCCGGCGCGGCACGTCCCATTCTGGTTACGAGCGACGGCGCCCGTTTCAGTACCACGCTCGCGCCCGGCGAGCGCCTAGCCTTCGGCGTGCGCTACAAAGCCCGTGGCCGTTCGGCGTGGCGCTACTCGCTGACTCGAGGCGCAGGGCGCGTCGATCGATTCCGCATGACCGTCGCAACCGATTTCCCAAACGTCGACTTTCCGGCCGGTAGCCTGTCACCCTCCAAGCACGGAGCATCCGGCAGCGGCTGGCAAGGCGAGTGGCGGTTCGACAGCCTGGTGGCCAACGCCGGGATTGGCATCGAGCTACCCCAGAAGCTCAATCCCGGCCCGCTCGCGTCCCGCATCACGTTCTTTGCGCCGGTCGGGTTGCTGTTCTTCTTGTTCGTGGCGTCCGTGCTCGGGGCCGCCAAGAAGGTCAGCTTGCATCCGATGCACTACTTCTTCATCGGCTGCGCGTTCTTCGCGTTTCATCTGCTCTTCGCGTACACGGTCGATCACATTGCGCTGGCGACTGCGTTTCTGATCTCTTCGTCCGTGAGCCTGGCGCTGGTGGTCAGCTATGCACACTGGTTCCTGGGGCTGAAACGCACGCTGTTGTTCCTCGCGTTCCCGCAGCTGCTGTACCTCGTGCTGTTCTCCGCGACCTTCTTCTGGCAGGGCTTCACGGGTCTGGCTATTGCCGTGGGCGCGATCCTCACCTTGTTCGCGATCATGCAGATCGTCGGCCGCGTCCGCTGGGACGAGACGTTTCAAAGACGTGCGCCAGCGATCTAGTGTGCTGTCTCAGAAGTCGAGAGCGACTTCTGAGACTCCTGGCTTCGCCCGGCCGCTGCTACGCAGCGAGCACACTACCCTTTGGTCCATCGGGAGCGCAGCTCCTGCCCCGCTCGAATGAATCGAGCGAGGCCCCACCCTCAGGTTCGGGGCGCCAACCTGCAGCCGCCGTGTCGATTTAGCCACTCAACACACAGCATCGGGTGAGCGGCGCTGCGCCACGTGTCGGTCTTTACGACCCGGGCATGCGCGTTGTTCGGACGCGCTCGGACTTTCCGAGTCTGCGCTCGCGTCTTACATGGCCTCACCGACGCGCCCGTTTCCGCGTGGCCCTGACCTCAATTCACACCTCTGGCGTATCATCTGTGATTCATTTCTTGCGAGAAGGTGAACGCAGATGATCTTTTCGCCGCTCGTTAGGCTGACGATGCGTGGGGCGCGGTCCATGGGCGTGCGGGTGGCCCTCGTGACCTTGGCCGTGCAACACACGTGCGTCGCTCAGCAACCACCGCTGTGCGTTCCAGGTACGCCGTGGTGCGCGAACACGGATGCCAATGGCAGGATCCGGGTGGACGGACGCGCTCAAGGCCAGGTGGGTCCAAACGGGACCGACGCGAACGCCAGCGGCCACGCGAATGCGAACGCGGGTGCAAATGCGAATGCCAACGCCGGTGGGAACGCCAACGCTGGCGGCAGTGGAAACGCGGACGGCAGTGGTTCGTACGAGCCGCCGCAGCGCCCGGGCTATTCGTCAGGCTCGAGCGACTTTGGCGTGGGCTTGGCGCTGTGCGCTACGATCAAGGCAGGCGTGTACTCGGGCGTGAAGGGAGGCCCGTGCTTCGGGATTTCATTTCGAACGGAGGACATCGGGTTCGAGATGGAGACGCAGCTCTTGATTGGCGGAGTGCGTGACTCGATCGATTGGGTATTCCCGATGTCTTTCGTCATTCCACTCACGTGGGAGTCGAGCTTGTACGAGGGGCTGCATCTCCGGGTCGGCGGGTCGCCCATCGGCGTGACGTTTGCGGAGGAGCAAAATGGCGGAAACTACCTGCGCTTCGGCCTCCATTCCGGGCTTTCGTACGAGTGGGACGTGAGCGATGCAATTTCGTGGCGCGTGTTCGATGCGCGCGCGTTCCTCGATTTCGGCACCCAGCGCGAAGTGGACCGCCGTGGAAATTTCATGGATTTCGGCGGGCAGCTGAGCACGGGGATCGTATTTTAGAGTTTGCGCAATCAGGATTTCGCCAAGCGGGTCGCTACGGCTCGCTCGGAGTTACGGTTTCGGAAGATCGACGTAGCGAATGTCGTTGGCCGGCAGCGGATCTGGGGTGAGCGTCCCCTTGACTTCCACACTGGCACGGCTTCCCTCCGCGGACATGTCGAATTCGATGACCGCGCTGGCGCCAGCGGCGAATGGCACACTGGACTTGCAGACCGCGTAGTATGGGCCGTAGCCAGTGCAATCCCAGCCGTCGCTGAGCGCGCGCGCAGCAGAGACGAAGTTGAGCCCCACATTGACCCTCACGTAGATCGGGTTTGCCGTGTCCGCCTGCGCGGCTGCCGGTCCGGCGTTGACGAGCGTGGCCCGCAACACGCTGCTGCCTGAATTGGCACCCGGATTCACGACCAAGCTCTGTATTTGCAGGTCAGCGGTACCGGCCAGCGCCGGGCCCACATCAATGCTGATTCTGTCGTTAGCATCGTTGAAATCGATGGTGTTGAACGGTCGCACGCCTGCAAAAGCCCTCGCGCCGCGGCCTGCGTTGCTCGCAACACCCGAAAGGGTCGCCGTCTGACCCGGAGCGAGCGCGGGGATGAGCCAGCGCTGACCCGATTCGTCAGCTTGGAGGC
>DATHEN010000458.1:0-4123 GCA_035318565.1 Polyangiaceae bacterium | reverse complement strand
TGCGATGAATCCGCCGCGGCTCGGTGACTTCGACCACGGCGCGGGTGTCGATGGCGAGCGTCTGATCGCCGATGTCGAACAGCACCACGGATAGCTTGTCGGTCTTGACGTCCAGCACCGCGCTTTGCGCGACGAGGGCGGTCATCTCCGCCACGTAGGCATCGGGAGCGGGACGATCCAGAAACGCCTGGGCGGCGCGCGCGAATACGGAACAGCCGTGGCAGTGCTGCACTTCAGCGAGCACCTTGCAGCTGCGATCGCCCTTCACGCCGATCGTGTTCCAGCAATCGGCCATGGGCAAAGCCAGGGCGTTCTGGGTACTCACCGCTCTGCGCCTCCGTCAGGCGCCGCGCGCTCGGCGCGCCGGCGGTAGTTGGCGGCTTGCGTGCGCTCGCCCCGTTTTTCGTAGAGTAGCGCGAGCTGGAGCAGCGATTCGTAGTGGCTGGGATTGAGATACACGGCCTTGTCGAAACACTCGCGCGCGCGTGTCTCGTCCTGCGCAGCTTGGCGCACCACGCCCAGCAGATAGTACGCTTCCGCGCTGGCGCCGATCTCGGCGAGGAAGCGCTCGCACAACGTGGTGGCGAGAGCGAGCTCGCCCCGGTCCGCGAGCTGGGTGGCCTCCTCCAGTGAGGGACGGCTGGCCGCGGCGTCCTTTTGAGGCGCCAGCGGCTGAGCCGGCGTTCGGTCCGTGCCGCGTTGACTGGGCGTGGGGCCCGTGGAGCGCAGGCTCGCCACGCCGCTGACTTTGACGGGAGCGCTCTTCGTCGAAGACTTGTTCGGCCCGCGCTGAACGCTGATCCGGCGCGTATCGGACAGGCGTTTGACGTAGGCGTAGTGCGTGGCGCCGTCGAGCCGCTGAAGGCGCGGATCCATGTTCTCCAGCGCTTCGGCGTGACCGGAAAACAGCACGCCGTCCTCCGCGAGCCAGTGCTGAAGGTTCTCGAGCGCGCGCGTACGCGCGTCCCGCTCCAGATAGATCAACAGATTCCTGCACAGGATGACGTCGAAGTGCTGGCGGGCGAAGCGGCCCTTGTGCTCCAGGATGTTGCTTCTGGCGAACTGCACCGTCGAGCGCGCGGCGTCCCCGACACGCAGCCCTTCCGGAGTTTCGTCGAAGTAGCGCCTGCGCTCGGGCGAATTGAGGCCGCGAAACGAATTTTTGCCATAGACGGCCCGCTCTGCGGTCTCGATGGCGCGCTCGCTGACGTCTACCGCCTCGATTTCGAAACGATTGGCGGGAAGACCGCTCTGCAAGAGGGCGATCGCGACCGAATACGGCTCCTCGCCGGTAGCGCACGGGATACTCAGCACGCGGAGCTTGTCGTTCGGGTGCTGGAGGCGCCAGGGACCGGAAACATGCTTGGTTAGCGCACGGAACATTTCTTCGTCGCGGAAGAACCAGGTCTCCGAGACGACGATCTCTTCCACGAGGGCACGCCGTTCGCGATCATCGCTGGCGAGTACCCGCGCGTATTGGTCGAGCTCGGCGATCGCCGCCGCAGCCATGCGCGATTTGATCGCGCCCTGCACGGCTGCGACCCCGATCGACCGAGCGCACAGCCCGATCTCACGACTGAGAAGGGCTTCGATTCTCTTCATCGGTTTCTGGCCCGGGCAGCAAGCGCTTCACACCTGCCAGGTTATCTAGGCTCGCCAGGATCGCGTGCTCGTCCACGATCTGAAGCAGCTCTCCATTCTCGAGCAGCGTCTCTGCCAGGTATGCGGCCGCGGAGAGCGGCCCCGCCGGTAGGGCGTCCGAACCGATACGGCGCGCCTCGGTGACGTGCTCGGCGAGAAAACCCGCAACGACCGCGCTGCCATCGCCCGTGGTACAGCGCACCAGCATGATCCGACTGCTCAGGCGTTTCGGACACGCGTAGCCGCCGATCAGACCGCACAGATCGATGACCGGTGTGAGCTGCCCGCGGTAAGCAAACACGCCGAGCAGCCAGGGTGACGCCTGCGGCACTGGCCGGAGCGCCACGAGCGGGATGACTTCGACGATGTTCCGGCAGCGCAGCGCATAGTGCGCTTCCTGTACGCGAAACACGATCGCCAGCGTGCTCGCGGAGCGTGCCTTGCCGGGTGCAAGAGCCGTAGCCGATGCTGCTCCGATTCGAGTCATCTAGACCCTTCAGTTCGCGGACGAATGGGACAATTCTTGGCGAAGACCGGCGACCACGTCGCGCAGGCCCTCGGTGGCGCTGTTGAACTCTTTGAGCGAAAGTGCCGTGTGACGCGCGCCGTCGGTGAGCTGCGTCATCGCCTCGCTGATCTGCGCCGCCCCTTGAGACTGACTGCGCATGCCCTCGTTCAGCGAATCGATACGCCCGCTCAGCTCCTGCACCTGCTCGATGATCTGCCCGAGCTGGGCGTTGACCTGCCCCACCGCGCGCACGCCAGTGCGCACTTGCTCGGTGAATTTGTCCATTTCCATCACGCCGGTGGAGACGGCGCCTTGCATTTGCCGCACCATCTGCTCGATATCCAGCGTTGCAACCGCGGACTGATCCGCCAACCTACGGATCTCGCGCGCCACGACCAAAAAGCCGAGGCCGTACTCGCCGGCTTTTTCCGCCTCGATCGCCGCGTTCACGCTGAGCAGGTTCGTTTGGTCGGCAACTTTGGTGATCGTGGTGACCACCAGGTTGATGTCGCTGGCCTTCTCGCGGATAACGGACAGCTTGGACGAGATGGAGCTCGTAGCTCCCGACAGCTCGCGCATCGTGCCGTCCATCTCGGCGAGACCGCTGCGCCCGCTCTCGGCCAGGTTCGCAGCGCTGGATGCGGCGTCGCTCACCTGCTGTAGGGTGTCTTGGAGCTCCTGACTCGTGGCGGAAATCTCCTTCACGGCAGCCGCGATCTCGGTCGTCGAGGTGGTGTAGTTGTTCACCGTGGCCTGCTGTTCCTTGCTGGTCGCGGCTATTTGCGTGGCCGTAGACATGAGCGCCACCGAAGAGCGCTGCAGTCTGGAAACGAGCGAGCGCACGATCAGAAACGCGACCCAAGTCGATGCCGCGACGATCCCGAGCGCTATCAGCATCAGCCAGGTGCTGCTGCGAGAAACGACACCCGCGGCATCCCTTTCCAGCACGGCGTGTGACGCAGAGGCCACGCGCACCACCTCGTCGATCGCGCGGCGGTGCTCGTCGTAGCTCGCATGCAGCGGTCCGTGCGCGATCTGACGCGCCTTCTCGGTATTGCCGGCAAGAGCGGCCGGGATCAGCTGCCGATCTCGGATACTGAAGAACTCGACGGCGGGGTTGTACGAGCGCACGACCATCGTATCCTTCAGGTGCCCGGGAGGCAGCTCGGCGACCCAGAAGGCGTGGCGTTGCTCGTATTCGCGCTGAAGCCGGCGCCCAGTTTCGATCAGCTTCTGAACGGCGGCGCGGTCGGTCTCTTCTGCCATCTGCATCGCGACCAAATGCGATTCGATGATATAGGCCGGGGGTGGGAGAACGTCGGCGATGAGGTCCTTGCCGAGCACGATCTCGTGATAAAGTGGCCCGTTGACTTTGACCCGGTCGAGCGTGCTCCAGGCGAGCACCGCGAACGTGAGAAAGCCGGCCATGAACACGCCGACTAAGGTGAACAGCTTGGTGGAGAGCCGCAGGTTCGCAAAACGTCCCATCTCGGGACTAGAAACGCCCTGCGCGGCGGAATCTTAAGATTCGCGCTGTCAAAGAGGAGCGGATGAAAGGAAATGGCGGCTTCGTCGCGTAGCTGCACCGTACTGCTCGTGGACGACCAAGCGATCGTCGCGGAAGCAATTCGGCGAATGCTGCAGGACCAGCCCGACATGAAGCTCGTCACGTGCTCGGACGCCACCTCCGCGCTGCCAAAAGCCCGGGAAATTCGGCCTACGGTGATCCTGCAGGATCTCGTGATGCCGGACGTCGACGGGTTCACGTTGGTGCGTTTCTTCCGAGCCGATCCACAAACCAGCGCGATTCCCATCATCGTGCTGTCGTCCAAGGACGACGCTCGGGACAAGAGCCGTGCGTTCGAGGTCGGTGCCAGTGACTATCTCGTCAAGATTCCAGACCGCATCGAGCTGATCGCGCGGGTTCGCGCGCATTCCCGCAGCTTTCTGGCGCAAGTTGAGCGAGACGAGGCT
>DATHEN010000457.1:0-2230 GCA_035318565.1 Polyangiaceae bacterium | reverse complement strand
ATGTTCGAGCAGCCCTTGCTCGGCTCCGGTAGGCTGAGTGGCTTCGCGTCCGGGCAGCAGCCGCTGCGGATCACGGCGAAGGTGGCCATTTCGTACCAGCCCAGGCGGCTGACGAGTTTCATGGCGTCCGTCGGCGGTGCGCCCGGCCGTGCTCCGGCCACTACGGCGGTGCGCAGTTTGCTGCCACCTGCTCGCGGATCGGTCTCCTCGCAGAGCGGAGCCATGCTCGGTGGTTTCGCGAACGTGCCCTTGGGCAGATATCCGGCCACGCAGGTGGCCAGCTTGTCTCCCGTAGCCACTTCGGTTTCGCCAGTGACCGGCACATCGGAGAGGTCGATCTTTTTGCTGACCCCTGCCTGAGCGGCCTTGGAGTTTACCTCGACGATCTCGACGCGCGGGCGGTTTCTCACCACGGACAGCGCCCAAGCCGCCGCAACTCCGAGCAGGATGCCTCCGCCCGCCAACATCGACAAGCGACGCGACGGTTTGCGCACGGGGCGTGCGGTGGACGACGTGAGCGCGGGTACCGCGAGCGCCGAGTGTATGGAAGTGGGTGGCGGGGGAGTGGACGCCATGCCCGGCGGCAGTGGAGGGGGTTGGCTCGTGCGCGTGGGAACGGGCACGGCTTCTTCACGTGCGTGATCCACGAACCAGCGCGCGAGCTCGCGCTTGAGTTGACGCAGATCCGTGCTGCGACGTTCCTCGTCGCGCGCGAGACCATGGGCGAGCGCTTCGCAGAGCGCCGGATCGTCTAGCTCCGTGAGGTCCAGATCGTCCGTGGTCTCGATGCCTTCACGGGGAGGCAGATGACCCGTCAACATGTGATAGAGCAGCGCGGCCGTGGCCCAGCTGTCGTCGGCCTCCGAAGCGGCCTCGGTATCGGAAGGTCTGCGGTACGGAGAGCTCAGTGAATTGCGCGGACCGAACGCCAGCATGGGTGCCGCGTGATCTCGGGGTTGCACGATGACGGTGTGCTCGCTGATGCCGCCGTGAGCACCGCCTGCCGCGTGCAACGTAGAAAGCGCGTCTGCCACGCGGAGCGCGGAGCGCACTGCATCCACATGCGCTTTCTTGCCAATCTCCGCAAGCAGATCGCCGAGCGACTGGCCGTTCACGCGTTCAGCCACCGCAGCGGAGCGTCCCCTCTCGTCCGAGAGCTTCACGACCTCGAACAGCCGCGCCAAGTGCGCATGGGAGACACGGCACGCGGGCAACAGCATGTTGGCGGTAGTGCTCTCGACCTCGAAGGCAAGCACAGGCTTGTGCGAGGTTTCGTCCAGGCCGATGAAAACGCCGCTGCCTGGCTCAGGGCTAGTTGTTTCGAGCCGGTAGCGCGATGCCAGCACGAGGCCGGGCCTGAGCGCCGCGGGGGTCGAATCTGCTATGTCAGTGCCCTCGTTCATCAGGATCGAACTGCGTCCCCGAACGCCTGCGCCAGGATACGCGGGAGCTTCGCTATCTCATAGCCTAGAAGCATGCGGAAAGGCAGGAGGAAAGGCTGAAATCGATGGCAATTGCCGAGTGGCCGCGCTCAAGTGGCACGAGGATCCAGGCACCCCTGAAGTGTGCGGCTTTGTGTCTCGCGCGGCAAGCCGCTACCCCGCCGAGTCTCGCGTGGCCCCGCCCCCGCTGGTCAGGCTAGACACCCCCATGCCCATTCGTCGGCGGCTGCCTGGCCATCTTCACTCTTCAGGCGCTCCTTGCGCGGCAGGCTCGCTCGCGAGGCGATGGCGCTGCGGATTTGCCTGCGTCACGCTCATCGCGCTCCTCGATGCGTGCGCTGCTTCGGGACGTTCACCTGCTCCCCGGGCTTCGCAGTCCGCTCCGCCGGTGCTTCACTCGAAGCAGGTCGGTGTGATTACCAAGCCAGAATGGCAAGCCGCGCGAGACGAATACCTCGCCGCGTGGCTTGCCTCCGAGCCGGCAGCCGCTCGCGCCCTCGGGCTGCATGAATATGACGGAAAGGTCGCCGATTACTCCCGGTCGGCCATCGAGTCTCGCATCGGCGAAATCAGGAAGCAGCTCGAACGTTTGCAGTCAGTGCCGGCCGGCGAGCTCGACCCGGATTCGGCGCTCGATCTGGCTTTGCTGAAGCGCCATGCGCGGCTGAGCCTGTTCCGCTTGGTCAGCGTGCGCGAATGGCAGACCCGGCCGGCTTTCTACGAAGAACTGTTCGCGGTGAACGTGTACCTGGATCGCGCCTATGCACCGCTGGCCGATCGAGCCGAGC
>DATHEN010000456.1:0-4239 GCA_035318565.1 Polyangiaceae bacterium | reverse complement strand
CCCGCCAGCGCGATCGGCCAGGGCCGTAGCGCCTGCTCGAGCGCCGCCACCCGCGCGCGGTGCGCGTCGTCGAATACGGGCAGCGCGTCCCGCCAGCGCGAAACCCAGGCGTGCAGAGGCGACGCCTGCACCCCCATCACGCGCGCGAGCCCGCGCCGGGCGCGCTCGACCCAGGCCGCATCGTCGAGCTGCGCCAGGTCCTCGGGACTCGGCCGGAAAAACGCCCGCAGGGCGACCTTGCCCACGGGGGCGCGGCCTTCGAACTTGCTGCTGCTCCAGGTGCAGGCGCGCAGCCCTTCCTGCTGCGCCGCGAGCGCGACCACGAAGCCGCTGCCGTCGAGCGGGTGGGACACGGCCGCACTCGGGTAGGCCAGCTCGACCGTCACGCTCGACGACGTGATCGCCGAGCGCAGCGCGCGCGCCGGCTCGCCGGCCAGACCCGCGAGCAGCTCGGCCGCGACCACCGCGGGGGTCGCGATCAGCACGGCGTCAGCGCGGACCGCCGTCCCGTCCGCCAGCACGAGCTGCAGCCCGCGCTCCGCGCGTTCGACCGCGCGGACCTGCGTGGCCGCGCGCAAGGTCGCGCCGGGCTGTCCGCGCAGCGCCTGCTCGAGCGCGGTGATCAGGCTGCCCATGCCGTGTCGCAGGCTGCGGATGCCGCGCCCGAGGTCCTCGCGAGCGACCTGGAAGCCCAGAAAGCGCGCCGCTTCGCCCGGCTCCAGCGCCGACAGCTGAACGGCGTCGTAGCCGTACGAGCGCAGGGTGGCCTGATCGATCAGTTCGTCGGCGGCCAGGCCGAGGTCCTCCGCCAGCAGGGGAAGCGCGCTGCTGCGCGCCACGAAGCCCTCAGCTCCGCGCTCGACCACGAAGCCGTCGGCCAGGAGCGTGTCGATCTGCCCGCCGAAGCGGTCGCCTGCCTCGAGCACCTCGATCGCCGCGTCATGGCGCAGCCGGAATGCGGCCACCAGCCCTGCCAGGCCGCCGCCGACGACCGCGATCCGTGCGCCTTCCTTCGCCATCTGCCGGCCAGCTTACCCGCCGGCCCCCTGCCGCGGGGCCGCGTTTTGGCGGGCATATTCGCATCTGTATAAGTTGGTCTCTGAGTTTCTCAGTTGCCTATTGACCCTCAGAGCCATCGCTCGTATAGCTGTGTGCAGGGTCCGTACAGAGCAGCCTCTGTACGAAGCGGAACGCTGCGGAGGTCGATCCGTGAAGCGCTATCCGTGGGTTCGTTATCTCAAACGCAGCGCACCTGAGCTTCCTTACGACTCTCCGATCTATCTAGGCAGCTGGAGCAACGGCGAGTTCTTCCACGAGCAGTCGGCGCACGAGCGCAAGCTGCACGCGGAGATCCTCCGTCAGGGCGACGACAGGGCACGCAAGCTCGGGATGGACCGGCGCGAGTTCATGGCCAGCGCCATGGGCTTCGTCACCGCGCTGGCTGTGATTCAGCAGGGCTGCTCGAGCAAAGACTCGGGCGGCGGCCCGGCCTCGGCGCCTCCGAGCATCCAGCCACCCGTGACCGGCGGCCCTCCGGTTACGTCGAGCCCGATCGCCGGCTCCCCCGCGGGAACGCCGGCCGGCGGACCTGCACCCGGCGCCGCAGCCGGTGGCGGCCTGGCCCCCCCCGTCGGCCAGAGCGGAAGCGGTGGCGCGATGCCTCCGATGTCGACGATGCCGCCGCCCAACCCGATGGCCAACGGCCAGTACTGCTTCGCCGAAGACTCGGACGTCGACCCAACCATGTGCGAGCAGGCCGCGCGCCAGCTGCTGCAAGCGCCGACCTTCATCTTCGACGGTCAGACGCACTGCTTCGACGACGCCCCCGACGCGGCTTGGCGCAAGTCGCCGCCGCCGGGCTTCAACGACTCCTTGCGCTCGCTGCTGTTCGGCAAGTGCACCGACGATCCGGTCTCCTGCATCGGCCCCGACGACTACGTGCGGCTGATGTTCCTCGAGAGCAGCACGACCATGACGGTGCTGTCCGCGTGGCCGTACGGCCAGGGCCCGAGCGATCCCAACAGCAACCCGTTCCTGGCCTCGACCCGCGACTGGATCAACGGCGACCTCGCCGGCTCTCACCGCGTCGTCAATCACGCCAGCGTGGTGCCCTGGATCGGGACCAACGGCATGGACATGGCGGCGTCGAGCTACGGCGTGGGCGGCTGGAAGCTGTACCCGGCGGCGCCGGGCAACAACTACAAGATGAACGACCCCACCGGTACCAAGTTCATCGAAAAGGCGATCACGCTCGGAGTGAAGACCTTCGCCATTCACAAAGGTCTGCCGATCGCGGGCTTCAGCGTCGAGCACAACATGCCCGACGACATCGGTCCGGTCGCCAAGATGTACCCGGAGGTCAACTTCGTCATCTATCACTCGGCGATCTGCGCGGGACAGATGGGCGCGGGCTTCACGTGCACGCCGATGGAGGCGCCCTACACGATGGGCGGCATGCAGGGCAGCGATGCGCTGATCACCTCCATGCTCGCCAATGGCATCCAGCCCAACACCAACGTGTTCGCCGAGCTCGGGGGCGCATTCAGTCAAATGATGTCCAACCCCAGCGCGTGCGGTCAGTGGCTGGCCAAGCTGGTGCAGTACGTGGGTGAGAACAACGTGGTGTGGGGCACCGATTCGATCCTGTCGGGGAACTCCCCCCAGGGACAGATCAACGCCTTCATGGCGCTGCAGCATCCGATGCTCACGCCCGAGGTGAAGAAGAAGATCCTGGGCGAGAACATGGCGCGCATCTACTGCGTGGACATCAACGCCAAGCGCTGCCAGGTCGATCAGAGCAAGCTCGCACTCTACAAGCACGAGATGGATGGGGAGTTCGGGGACTACCGCTGGGTGTTGCTTGGGCACCAGCGTCCACTCGGTCCGACGACGCGCAGGGAGTTCATGCGCCTCGCGGACTGGGAAAACACGATGCGGCGCCGGGCGACGCTCGGGTGAAGGAACCAATGGTCACTAGGAGGCGAGCCATGGGCTTACGCATGAAAATCACCACGATGTCGTTTGCAGTCGCGCTCGCTGCGTGTGGCAGCGAGGGGGCGTCACCGTCCGACGCGAATTCCAATCCGAATGTGAGCGCGCCGAGTGTGCGCGCTCCATCAGCCGGCTGCGTGCAGGGAGTCAGCGTGCCCTGCACGTGCACCGACGGAAGGGCGGGCGTCTCGAACTGCCAGCTCGACAACACGTTCAGCGCGTGCAGCTGCCAGGGCGTGCCGAACGCTCCGGTCGGTCCCGGCATGACGGGCGGCACGCCCAACGCCGGCAACGCTGCGCCCGCGCCGATGGCGGGTGCGGGCATGCCGCCGCCCAACGTCGAGCCGCCGCCGGGGCCGGGCACTGGAATCGTGACCGTGCCGCCGGAAGACGTGCAGGCGTGCGACGGCATGGGCACTCCGCCCAATGCGAACGAGCAGGTCGAAGTGCTCGAGATCCGCACCGACAAGGTGGTCTATGCGGGCAAGGAGACCGCGATCGTGCCAGGCGGCTTCAAGGCGGCCGCCGGCACGACGTACGCGTGCTTCTGGGTCGAGATCGACATGCCCGAGAAGCATCACATCATCGGCTGGGAGGGAGCGGTCGGGATGGATCGCACGGTCCATCACCAACAGGTCTCGCTCGGTGCCAAGCCGTTCTATCTCGCGCAGCAAGGTGGCTTGTGCGGATTGCCGACGGTGGACTTCACCTGGACCGGGGCGCGCGCCACGGAATGGACGCCCGGGATGGTCGGCTATCCGCTCGGCGGGCCCGAGAACGGCGGCAAGGCACGCTTCCTATGGCAGACGCACTTCGAAGGCGCGACCACGTACACGGGCGGCTTCAACGCGTACATCACCAAGAACCTGCGTAAGTACGACGGTGGCAACTTCGAGCAAGGCGACGTACGCGGGATTCTGATCCCCGCTGGCGGCTCGGCCACGCACGTCGCGACCTGCTCGCCGGAAGACACCAAGAAAAAGCTGGTCCACCCGATCTACGTGTACGCGTCGATGCAGCACGCGCACCTGACCGTGAAGCACCTCAAGAGCGAACAGTTCCGCGACGGGAAGTCGGTGTTCGTGTTCGGCGACCAAGCGGTGGGCGGATTCGCTGGCTTCTTCGATCAGAGCTTCAAGCCGCATACGCCGTGCGTCGAGATCCGGCCTGGTGATCAGCTCGTGACGACCTGTGACTACACCAATCCGTTCGGCTTCGACGTGACCGGTGGCGAAGCGACCAATCAGG
>DATHEN010000455.1:0-2109 GCA_035318565.1 Polyangiaceae bacterium | reverse complement strand
AAGGGCGCTACCGCGCCCGGACCGAGTCGCCCGGAAAACACGAACGCGAGCGCGCCCACCCAGATCAGCGCATAGCTTTCTGGTTGTACGTGCGCCGTGTACGAGACCGCCAAAAGTCCAGGCGCGATCACGGAAGCGGCGACGGGATGAGCTTCCACGAGCTCGGCCGCCCTGGCAGGCCGTAGCAAGAGTAACAACGCGGGCACGTTACAGACGACGAAGAAGAACAGTCGCACGGCGTTCGGGCCGTGACCCGGCAAACGTTCGTTATAGTAGAGCCCAACCACGGTTGCGACGAGCACTCCCAGCGCCAGTGGAGCGGCGCTCACTATGTTCGCGCCCTGGAGCAGCCACAGGATCCCGACGGCCAGCGCGACCGCGCAGAGCACGAGCCACCAAGCACGGAATGTGCTGCTCCCGAGCTCTGTCAGGCTCGCTCTCGCGGCACTCGACGCGCGAGCGGCCAGGGTCAGGGTTTCCTCCGGGTTCTGCCGCGCGTTGCAGCGCAGCGTCCCGTCTCGAACGTTCGTTGCACCTGCGGCGCTGGCGAGCTCGGCCAGCCGCACGGCGGAGTCGCACGCGAGCGCTGCCCGCTCTTCGGGTGCGAGAGTCAGCCAATCGATCAACACTTGGCCGCGGCCGTGCGCCGGCGCGCTCACTCCCAGCAACGCGGCGAACGTCGCCGCCATGTCGAGCTGATCCAGCGACTCGGGAACGGACGAAGGCGGCGCGATGCCCGGACCGTACGCATAGATGGGAGAGCGACGTTGTATCGGTACGTCCGCGCCGTGCGTGCCGGTGTCCGCGGCGCCGTGATCACTGGTCACGATGACCGTCCAATCAGGGCCGAACTCACGCAACATCCCGGCCAACTCTGCGTCGTAGTTGCGTATGTGTGCGGCGTAGCGCGCGGAATGGACGCCGTATGCGTGCGCCTGATGATCGGGCGTCACGAAGTGCGCAATCAGGACATCGGGACTTCCAGCACGGAGCTCTCGCACGCCACGAAACGTCTCGGGATTGAAATCGACGTCTATGGCGGCGCCTTTCGGATCCAGCCGTTTCGCGGCGATCGACTCGCCGTACATCTTGACCCACGCCGGGTCACCCACGACGGCAATCTCGAGCCCGCGCGCGTGAGCGTTCTCGAGCCAGGAGTTGAGACGTGTGCGCGCGGGGCTGAGATTGTGGACGATTTGCTCGAGCCCTCCCGGCTGGCCGGTTCCGTAGGCCAAGATCGCGCTGCTGGTCATCGAAACGGGCCCGGCCCAAATTTCGGCGCTGCGGTGCTCGCGCATGGCGCGCGCGAAATGCGGCATGCGGCGAGCGTTCATAGCGACGTCGTAGCGCAGGCCGTCCACGATCACGAACAGCAGGTGCCGGCTGAGCCTCGCGCCGACGGGCGCGCGCGCTGCGACGCCGGCGGGGACTGGCGGCGGCACCGCGATCCGAAGCACCGCCAGCACGCACACGTAGCAAAGCAGCGCCACGAGAGCGAGCAGTACGAGGAGCCGGCTCATCCTGATGGGTTTGGCGTGCGCCCGCACGAGCGGCAACTAGCACGGTGCCAGAACGAGCTAGTAGGCAAATCCGCTCTGGAGAGCTTCAGAGCTTTGCTATGCGTCGCAGCAGATCGCAATCGATGTGATTGCGGAGCACGGCCTCGAGCCGATCGTATTCCGCTTCCTTCGACGAAATGCCGGCGTCTCGAGCCGCCCCGCCATCGATGCCCTTTCGGCGGCGAAGCCAGCTCAAGAGGCTGGCTCTCACGGCCGTGTTTTCGAACAGACCGTGAATCATCGTGCCGATGACCGCTCCCGAGGCATCGATGGCACCGTCCGTGAGCTGCGCCGGCGCCCCATTGCGCGCGACGATCTCGAACGCTGCAGGAGCCGTTCGGATCTGCTCCACCGAGCCCATGTGGATCTCGTAGCCGGAAAACTCCTGCTGCTCGGCGGCGCCACTCGCGAGGAACGAGGAACAGCGAGCGCGCATCCGCACTTGCGCGGTGATCTTCGTCGAACCGAAGCGAGTCCTGAGCGGTAACAAGCCGAGACCCAGCGTATGCGGGTCGGCGGATTCGACGCCATCCGGATCCTCGATGACCTC
>DATHEN010000454.1:0-4206 GCA_035318565.1 Polyangiaceae bacterium | reverse complement strand
GGTCGCGAAATTCGAGGGTGCCTCGAACAAGATTACCGCCGAGATCTTCAGGTACTGGAGTCAGAACCGCTTCCTGCAAGTTCAGTTTCGATTGGACCTTGCGCCGCCGAAGGACCCGGCCCCGTTCAACAGCGGGCGTGTGTTCCGCACGAGAATCTACAACCAGCTGCATCTCGTGACTGTGCCCTTCGATGATCGAAGCACGGGCTTCGTCTGGTTCTTCTCTTTCCTAGCGTTGTTCTCGCAGGTAAAGAAGCGCCACACAGGGAAGCTCATCTTGTTGCTCGATGAACCCGGCCTCAGCCTGCACGGCAAGGCACAGGGAGACCTGCTGCGATATTTCAAGGAGCGGCTGCTGCCGAACCACCAGGTCATCTTCACGACGCATTCTCCGTTCATGGTGCCGCCGGACAACCTGCTGTGTGCGCGAACCGTCGAGGATGTCGTCATCTTCCGTGAGGGAGAGCAGCCCGAGGTTCACGGCACAAAGATTGGCAGCGATGTGCTCAGCACGGACAAGGACACCTTGTTTCCGCTGCAAGGTGCTCTTGGCTACGAGATTACGCAGTCGCTCTTCGTCGGCGAGCACACGCTGCTCGTCGAGGGACCATCTGATCTGCTCTACTTGAAGGCAATGTCCGAGGAACTGCGAACGAGGAAGCGGACGGTACTCGATTCACGGTGGACGATCTGTCCCGCAGGTGGCATCGACAAGGTGAGCGCATTCATGACGCTCTTCGGCGGCAACCGGCTGCACGTCGCGGTGCTCACCGACTTTGCAACCGGCCAGAAGAAGAAGATCGACGACCTCCGAAGATCGGAGTTGCTGCGCAAAGGCCATGTGTTTTCGGCCGATGCGTACTCGGGGCAAGCCGAGGCTGATGTCGAAGACTTGCTCGGGGCAGCGGCGTACGTCGAGCTTGTGAACACCTGCTACGGGCTGAAGGGAAAGCAGGCGGTAGGCAAGGCCGCCGCCGGTGTTCGCGTCGTCAATCACGTCGAGGACCGCTTCCGAACTCTCACGGCAGATGTTGCGGAGTTCAACCACTACACGCCGTCAGCCTACTTGATCGAGAACCGAGGTGCATTCCTGAAGGGCGCGACCGAACTGGACGCAGCCCTGGATCGCTTTGAGAAGGTGTTCAAGGACTTGAACGCGCTCTTGCAGTAGCGGTTAGCACTACTGCGTCACAAGCCGTGGACCCAAGCGGTCCGATAAACGTAGATCATTTCAATGGTTTGGCCGCTCGGCATGCTGAAAACTTGGAGAGTCCGATCTCGACGTGATCTACCTTGGTCATGTCGACGCTGATGAATGCGGCTGTTGTCGAGCGGCTCAAAGGGTTCTTCCGACAGGTTGGAAGGATTCTGGGATCTCCAGGCCGCCGCCAGTCCTTCGCGACCTATGCGATGGGCATTCTCGGCGACGGCGAGCGCAAGAGCGCGGAGCCGATCGCGAGCCGCGCTTGCGCCGATCCGGCGACCGCCGACGCGGCGCACCAGCGGTTGCTGCACTTCGTGTCCAACTCTCCGTTGAGTGATCGCGACGTTCGGCGTACGTCGGCGCGTTATGCGCTGCAGGCGATGACCAGCCGAGGTCCGGTGCAGACATGGATCGTCGACGACACAGGCTTTCTCAAGCAGGGCACCCACTCGGTCGGCGTGCAGCGGCAATACACCGGTTCGGCCGGCAAGATCGCGAACTGCCAGATCGGCGTCAGCCTGACCGTCGCGACCAGCGACGAGCACGTCCCTGTCGATTTCGAGCTGTATTTGCCGCGGTCTTGGACCGATGACCCACGACGACGCAAAGAAGCCCGCATTCCGGACTCGCTTTCGTTCAAGACCAAGCCCGAGCTTGCTTTGGACATGATCCGGCGCGCTCGCCGTGATCGCATCCCACGCGGCGTTGTGCTCGCCGATGCTGCGTACGGAAGCTCCAGCGACTTTCGTCACCAAGTGCGCGAGCTCGGTTTGCACTACGCAGTCGGCGTCGACCCCAAGACCGCTGTGTGGTTGCTCGACCCCAAATCGAACGCGCCAGGTGCCAGAGTCTGCGTGCGTGACTTCGCCCTCGACCTCTATCGGTGCGGAGAGTTTCGGCGCTGCACCTGGCGCAAAGGCACCAAACATGACCTCAGCGCGCGCTTCGCCGCCAGCCATCAGCAGAAAGCAGCTCGTCCGCATCGTCATGCAGCGCTGGCGAACCGAACGCGCGTACGAAGACCTCAAGGGCGAGCTCGGTCTCGACCACTTCGAGGGGAGACGCTTCTCCGGCTGGCATCACCATGTCTCCGTCGTCCTGTGCTGCTACGCGTTCATCGTCGCCGAACGCGCGCGGCATTTTCCCCCCTCGGCCTCCAGGTCGGCTTCAGGCCAGTCGATCAACGTCGCGGCCTGAGCGCCACTTCCACGACAGCTTCATCACCGTCCGCATCGCGATCGCCCGCGTCCTTGCCTCTTGGCTCCCGCGCTGCCCGTTCTGCCACCATCCTCGCCGCCGCTCGCTCAGCTCTCTTGCCCCGCTCCTCTTGTGACGCAGTAGTGCTAACGAGACCGCTTCGAACTCGCCCACGATGCTCTGGCCTGGTGATCGTTCCACCAAGCCCTTGGATCACAAATCAGGCTGCAGCGCTAGATAGCACGCACGATGTGATAGATCTTTAGGGCACGGCGAGGAGGTACCCTCGATCAGCTCGCGCTCTGTTTGTGCTGTCAGCGCTACTGGGCACTGACTGGTCAGCCTCAATCCCAACTGCCGTGGCTTGTTTCGCATCGCGGTCCTCCCGAGCGGTAAGCCTAGCCACCGCATCGGTCGAAACCTGCTGGCGTGTGCCAGCCAGCAGCTCGGCGAGCGCTGCCAGGCTCTCTACCGAAGCTCTCGCCGCGCCCGCACTCAAGCCGGCGCACGCGACCGAGTCGAGCATCCAGGCCGGCAAGGCGCAGAGCGTGCCGTCCGGCAGCTCACACACCAGATGCACTTCTTCCCCGATCCGCGACCGCGTATGCACCCTCAGCGATCGACCAGCGAGCGGATGCCAGCGGTAGCGAACCGTGGCCTTGATCGAAACGTGAGCAGAATGTGGCGAGGCCGACCGGCGTGGGTAAAAGCTACGTCGCCTGCGCCCTCGGACACATGGCATGCCGCCAAGGTCTAAAGGTGCTCTACCGCCGCGTGCCGCGTCTCTTCGACGAGCTGTCCTTGGCCAAGGCCGAAGGCAGCTACGCCCGGACCTTGGCGAAGATCGCGAAGCACGAGCTGCTCATCCTCGATGACCTCGGCATCGGCCAGATCACCGAGGCACAGCGCCACGACCTGCTCGAGCTCCTCGACGACCGCTACCACAACGCCGCGACGCTCGTCACGAGCCAGCTCCCGATCGCGCAATGGCACGCCTGGATCGGCGACCCAACGCTGGCCGATGCGATCCTCGACCGCCTCGTGCACAATGCCCACAAACTCACTCTCAAGGGCCCCTCACGAAGGAAGGAGACCGCTCAACCCGAGAACTGAACAGGCAGACGCCCTACGTCGCTTCGCTCCGATCACAATCCCCGAGACGAGCGATCACGATCCCCGAGATGCGCAACTTACCGCGGAGCTTCTGCCGCTGCTCCCAATCGATCGTCGCAAAGCCCGCTTCGAAGAGCTTGCACAGGTTGCGGTTGACCTCGACCACGTAGGCTGCGTCCTGCGTCCTGCGGACTGCTCTCGTCGCGCGCGCCTTCGGGCACTATCGAGCCGAAGTAAATGCGCTTCTGCGTGGTGCTGACGACTTCAACGTTGGTTGCGACGAGGTCCATAATCCAGGAGTGCAGCTGGTCGCGCTGGCTTTTGCCGTCGTGGCGGCCGATGAGGCGTAGAAAGGCCCTAGCGCCAAACCGGATCCGGCTGCCTTCGGGCGTGCTGCGCGCCAAGTGCATGATGCCCTGCCAGACATCCGCGTGGACCTGCGTCAGCCGCTTGCCCTTGAACTTGATGCGGAAGCCGTTCGCGTTCGCGATCTCCACGCCATCGAGGTACTGGGCGTCTTTCTTGAGCGCCGGAGAACAGCGCGCACGCGATGAACTCAGTGGGCATCGCCAGCCGGTCGTCGGGCCAAGATCGTGCGCGTGCTGCCCTGCGCCGGGTAGGCTGCCGGTCAGCTGCGCAATGCGCCCAGCGCGGCGCCGAGCTGTGCCGCGTCGTCGAAGCGCTCATCGGGA
>DATHEN010000453.1:0-3548 GCA_035318565.1 Polyangiaceae bacterium | reverse complement strand
GACGCCGCGCCGGATGCGCGGCTCATCAATTTGCTGACGGGCTTGTCCGAGCACGCTCGCGTCTACTTGGTGAGCGGCCGGAGCGCGGAAACGCTCGAGAACTGGTTCGGGCGCTTGCCGCTCGGCCTGGTGTGCGAACATGGCTTGGCCATCAAGCACCCCGGCGAAACCTGGCACGAGGCGACCACCGTGAATGGCGTCGCCCTCAAACGGCTGGTGGAGCCGCTCTTCAAGAACTTCGTCCAGCGCACGCCCGGCAGCTCGATCGAATACAAAGAGGCGGCGATTGCCTGGCACTACCGCGCGGCAGATCCCGAATTCGGTACGCTGCAGGCGAACGAGCTTCTGCCGCTGCTCGAAGACACCCTGCACCGAAAACCGTACGTGGTGCTGCGCGGTAGCCGTGTGATCGAGGTGCGCCACCACAAGGTCAACAAGGGTCACGCGCTGCTCAGGATCCTCGAGCAGCAGGGCGACGCGGATCTGCTGTTTTGCGCGGGTGACGACCGCACGGACGAAGATTTGTTCGAGGCCGTTCCCGAACATTTCCGCGAGCGCACCATCAGCTGTTGGGTGGGCCACCGTAGCGCCCTCGCGAGGTATTGGGTCGAATCGAATCAAAGTCTGCTGGCGCAGCTGGAAATCATGTTGCGCACTTGGCAGGAACGCCCACCGGCAACGGTCGTCCGTGAAGAGCCTCGCCCGCGTCGCGTTGCCGCGGGCGGGGGAGCCGAGCGCACGCGCCGCTGAAAGACCGCGGAGCGGCCATGCAGGGGTCCGTTTTTTTGACGCTGGCGCTCGGGCTGTTCGCAGCCTGTACACGCGGCAGCCCGGCGCTGCGGGCGGACCGCGGCACGGAGCTCGGATCACCCGACGCAGCCACGCGCGTCCAGACGCGCGCGGCCGATCTCGACGCGGCGCACCACTCCAGCCCACGCGACGCGGCGGCGTCTGCATTCTCGGAGCGCGAGGCGGAGCGCGTCCGGATGGTCGCGAGCCAGCTCGAAGAGCGTGACATCCGCGACGCGCGTGTACTCGGAGCGCTCCGGCGCGTGCCGCGCCACCGCTTCGTGCCCGTCGAGAGCCGCGCAACGGCGTACGCGGATCGGCCGCTTCCAATCGGTTTCGGACAGACCATCAGCCAGCCCTACATCGTCGCTTTCATGACGCAGGCGGCTCGTCCGGGCGCGAGCGACCGCTGCCTGGAAATTGGTACCGGCAGCGGTTATCAGGCCGCAGTTCTTGCAGAGCTCTGTCAACATGTTCACAGCATCGAGTACCTGCCGGAGGTCGCGCGGTTCGGTGAACACAACCTGCGGGCGCTCGGCTACGCTCCAGAGCGCGTCAGTTTGCGGGTGGGCGACGGCTACGCGGGCTGGCGTGAAGCCGCTCCATTCGACGTCATCGTCGTCACCGCCGCGCCGGATCACGTGCCCGAGCCATTGAAGCAACAGCTGGCGATTGGCGGCAGAATGCTGATTCCCGTGGGTGAACGCGCGGGCGCTCAAGAGTTGCTGCGCTGGACGCGCACCGGCGCCGGAACGACGAAACAGGACTTCAAGCGCGAGCAACTCATGTCCGTTCGCTTCGTTCCGTTCCTGGGCGAGCGGCAGTAGGCACCCTTGTTGCTTCACCAACGAAGGGCATGGCCTCGCCGTCGTTTCGGTTCGCCGGAAATGTGTATCGCGCGGAGGCCGTGCGCGACACTGCGTCTGTAGGGAAAAGTGGCATGACGCGTCGTGCGCTGGCCGTGGTGCTCGCTGGGCTCGGCGGTTTGTCGCTGTGCGCGGCACGCCCGGGAAGCAGCGAAGCCAGCGCAACACGAGAGGACGCGCCGCCAAGCCAATCTCTGGCGCACGCCGCATCCCGAGTTGCTGCACCCGAGCCGCCGGCGCCGCCCTTGGACACGGCCGTGACGGCCCCGGCGCAGGCGAGCGGTGCACAAGCCGCGTGCCCCGCGGACATGCTGCTGGTGGAAGGCAGCTACTGCACCGAGGTGCGCCACGTCTGCAAAAAATGGCTCGATGACGAGAAACTCTCGTACGCACGCTGCGCCGTCTACGAACCGCGTGCAACGTGCGTGGGTTCACGCCGGGCCATGCGCTTCTGCGTGGATCGCCACGAGTACACGGCGCCCGGCGACGAGCTGCCGAAAAATTACGGCAGCTTCGTCACGGCGACCAAGATCTGTAAGAACCTCGCTAAGCGCGTGTGCACCGAGAGCGAATGGAACTTCGCGTGCGAAGGCGAAGAAATGCGCCCGTATCCTTACGGCTGGTCGCGTGAACCCAAGTGCAACCAGGATCAAGCCGAGCTCTACGACCGTTCGCGCAAGAAGCTGGCGCTCAAGGATCTGCGTGCGCCAGCCAGCGCGCACCCGGAGTGCGTGAGTCCGTTCGGCGTCCACGACATGGTGGGCAACATGGACGAACCCGTGCTCCGCGAAGCAGCCCGCTACGATTATCCGTTCCGAAACGCGCTCAAGGGCGGCTGGTGGATGAGCGGCCGCAACCGCTGCCGTCCCTCAACCACGGCGCACGATGACCACTACCAAGACGTGCAGGTCGGCGTGCGCTGTTGTGCGGACACCCCAGGCGACTAGCCCCGGCGTGAGTGAGACGGGCATCGCGGCGTGACCGTCCGGCAGCCTAACAAAGACCGTGCCAGCGACAACTTCGCGGCAGAAGCGCGGCTGTGCTGGAGCGCGGGCCCAAATCGCCAAGTGGTGGAAACGAAAGCGCATCGCCAGGGTCGCTCGGACCGGCGAAGTCCCCGCCTGGCCGGGTGCGCCGCGCAGTCTCGGACTTTGGCTTGACTAAGCGCCGACACCATCGATAACTCCAGGCGGTGCGAGCGTTTGTGTTGGGCGTGTTGCTCTGCAGCGGGGCGCTGAGTGCGTGTTCCCGTGAGGGCCGGAGTGTCGAGCGCGCTCCGCCGGAGCCCGGCGAAGAAGCCAACGACGTACCCGGGCGCGCTGCACCCGCGCCTCTCGTTGCCATTGGGCAGACGCGCCCGCAGCCCGTGCTCGACGAGCTCAGCGCCTGTCCGGAGCACATGCTCCTCGTGGAAGGGCGCTATTGCCCTGAGGTCCGGCATCAGTGCAAGCGCTACCTGGATCCGCCGGGCCGCTACGAGTTCTTCCGGTGTGCCGAATATGCCGAACCCGCCGAATGCGCGTCGCGAGCTCGCAAGCGCCTGCGCTTTTGCGTGGATCGCGACGAATACGCGAAGGACGCGCGCTCGCTGCCGGAGAACTACCAGAGCTTTACCCGCGCCAGGGAGGTGTGTGAAAGCCTCGGCAAACGCGTGTGCACCGAGAGCGAATGGAACTTCGCCTGCGAGGGCGAAGAAATGCGGCCGTATCCGTACGGCTTCAAACGCGATCCGACGGCATGCAACGCCGACCGCACGGACATCCTGGACGGCTCTGGCAAACTCAGAGATCTGCGCGCGCCGGGGGACGCCTATCCGCGCTGCGTGAGCCCGTTCGGAGTGCGCAACCTCGCGGGCAATCTCGAGGAGTTCGTGAGCATGGACGGCACCCGGCC
>DATHEN010000452.1:0-2465 GCA_035318565.1 Polyangiaceae bacterium | reverse complement strand
CCGGCTCGACCAACGTCTACGCAGTGGGAATCTTCCGCTTCCCGCTGCGCTTTCAGCGGGTGAACCTGCGGAGTACTTTACAGCTCGGCATATCGCGCATGAACTTCGACCTGTATGGCGTGCCGAAGGGTAGCGTCGGTCCGTTCGTGGGCTTCAACCTGCTCGGCATCGACGTGGAGCTCTCGCGCTCGATCTACCTCGTCGTGGATCCTGCGCACATTGCGCTGCCGATTCCGCAAACTACCGGGGTGCCGTACGTTTATCCCCAGTACCGCTTCACGCTAGGCTTTCAGTTTGGTGGGTAGCCCACGTCCAAACCAAGGCTATCCAGAGCGCGTTCGCGAGTGCCAGGTGGAGCACCTGCATGAAGCCGGGTGCGGACAGCCAGATGTTCGCGACCCCCGCGAAGAGCTGCAGCAGCGTGCACACCAGCACCGCTCGTGCCCCGAGGGCGAGCCGCGCTGACGAACGACCTTCGCGGATCCGAAACGGCACGTAGAGGAGGAACGCACCGGTAGCCAGAGCCAGGAGCGGATGCACTGCCCGCAGCTGCTCCAGGAAATGGCTACCGCTTTGGTGATCGCGTGCGAGTCCCGCTGCGAGTGTCGGTGCGCTGCGTACGGGGTAAAGCGTGTCGCCGAGCGCCGTGACCGCGCCGGTTATCGACACGGCGAGCACCAAGACCAGCCCGAGCGCGAGCAACCAACCTTCGCGATTGCGCGGCAGGCGGAGGGTGGGGGACGGTTCACGACTCGCCCAGGCGGTGAGCACCAGCGCGGCCGTCAGCGCCGACGTATTCACGAGGTGGAGCGGCATGACGATCGCGCGCGCCGCGGAGGCGTCATTTTCGACGAGACCGAGCCGCACCAGCGCCGCCCCGATCAGCGCCTCGATCAAGAGGAACACCAGAGAAAAGAGCGCGCCCTTGCGCAGCAGGTGGCCTTTGCCGAAATCGCGGAAAGCGAAGAACACGAGCGCCAGCACCGGGAACAAGCTCGCACCCGACGTGAGGCGGTGCGTGTACTCGATGAGCGTCTTGGTGGTTCGCGGCAGATGCGCGATCTCGCCGTTGCAGGACGGCCAATGCTGGCCACAGCCCGCGCCGGAGCCCGTGATGCGGACGACGGCCCCGAACAAGATCACGAACAGCACGAACGAGAGCGTCCACCACGCCCAGCGCGCCATGCGCTCGGCGCGGCCGTCCGAAATCGAAGCCGCGTGCGCCTGGCTCGCGAGCGAGGTCTGGGGACCGGAAGCTTGGCTCGGGTTCATGGTGCTGCCGTTACTGGCGGGATTTGGCACGGATCCGTGCTCGAGTCGAACCGGGCCGGGGCCGCCGCGGGGCAGCCCTGTACCCAGGCGCCCGGAGTGGTGCTAGTGACCCGCCCGGCATGATGCTCGATATCATCGCCGTGATTATCGGCGTGCTGTACACCGTTCGTAAGCTCGACGTGCGCAAACGCGAGCCGGAGCAGTTCCCCCACGTGCCGGCGGCGGAGTTCGAACGCTGGCGGAGCCGTGAGACCGGGGCGTACTCGCTGATGAGCACGGCCTGCTTTCTGAAAGTGTTCGTGGACTACGCGTTCCTGTATCTGGCGCGGCGCAGCGCGCTCGAGCCGAGCTCGATCCGGATCATCGGTGCGAGCATCTTCGTGGCATGGCTCGCGGCGCTGGTCTACGGCTCGGTCCGCGCGAGCCAGGCGCGAAAGCTGCGCGAGAGCCTCAACATCAATCTTGCGACTCGACCCGCGCCGGGCTGAGCGTCACGTCTTGAACGAGCTCACGGTCACCCGCGGAAGGCTCGTGTCGAACTCGGCGGGCTCGCTCTTGTCGAGCGCGGCTCCCGCGCGCGGGGGCGGACGCAGCGCCGCTTGTACTTCAGCCTGAATCGCGGCTTGCCGATCCTGACTCACGGGCGATCCCCCGAGCTCACGAAAGTAGAAGCGGTCGAGGACGCGCGCGCCCAGCGTGCGTATCTCCGAGCGCACGATCATGAGCCGCTGCGCGAACAGCGCGTCGCTGAGCGCGAAGAGTAGGCCGGGGCGATCGGCCGTTTCCACGTCGAGCCCCGCGATGAAGCCGCGATCGTCGTACACGAAGCGCAGGCGCGTGCCGGCGAAGCCGTAACTGATGGGCGCGTCCAGCATGTGCTCCACGAGCGCGTCGCGCGCGAACGTGCCGTCCATCAACACGACGAGAACGCTGCGAAAGCTGGCGACGGTCTCGGGACCCAGCCAGGTCGGTTCTCGATTGTCGTCGAAGCGGCGCACCCAAAACAGATCGACGGCCTCGTCGATGCCGGTCTCGAGCTCGTGGCAATACGCTTCCGCGTGGATCACGTCGAGCTTGCTCAACACCAGCGCGGCGCTGATCCGCGACAGCAGCCCAGGAGCGTCGTCCGCGACGACGCACAGCGGCAGTCCCTTGTGCGCCGGAGACTGAAACGTGCCCACGCTCGCGCGTCC
>DATHEN010000451.1:0-8649 GCA_035318565.1 Polyangiaceae bacterium | reverse complement strand
TCCGCACCCCGATCCCGAGTGGATCCGCTTGGCCGATCTGGACCCGCGATTTCCGCGCGATTCGCACCCTCGGACTGGATCCGCTTGGCCGATCTCAAGTGGCTCTGCTTGACCGATCTCGACTGGATCCGCCTGGCCGATCCCGAACGGATCTCATAGGCCGATCCGTGACAACTCGACGCCTATCAACTTCGCGTGCGGGCTGCCGTTCCCATACGTCCGGCGCTGCCGAGCGAGATCGTTGTGCTGAACGCAATGGGCGGCGACACGAGCACGGGCCCGCATTCCTCCACATTCCCGAGCTGCGTGGCGACATACCAGCGCAAGACGTCTCGACGAAACGCGACCACCGGCATCAGCAAGAAGGCGCGCACGAGCCGATCGTGCGCGCCCTTGGCCTTGCGGCACGACTGCCTCGCCGACCACTACTGCTTGATCTCGGCCTCAACGAGCTGGGTCAACAGAGTTAACGACTCTTGCCACCCGAGATAGCAAGCCTCGACGAGGATCGCGCTCGGTATACCCTCCTGCACGATGCTCAGCTCCGTGCCGACGGACACCTTCTTCAGGGAAACCGTCGTCTGCATCTGACCGGGCAAATTCGGGTCGTCGAATTTGTCGGTGTGGCGAATGCGCTCGCTCGGCACCAACTCCAGGAACTCGCCACCAAACGAATGGCTGCTCCCCGTCGTGAGGTTCGTGAAAGACATCTTGTATGTGCCGCCGACCTCGGCCTTGATGTGGTGGACCTTGCCCGTGAATCCGTGCGGCGGCAGCCATTTCGCCATCGCATCGGCGTCGAGGAACGCGCGGTAGATCCTCTGCGCTGGTGCACGAAGTACTCGGTGAAGCTTGACGGTGTTCTCTGTCATGGTGCTTTTCTCCTCGCTGTGCGCGTGGCGGTCGTCATGATCTGCGTTCGCTACGCGCTTGTTACAACCCCGACAAGCGAGGGGCGGCCAGATCGACCGGGCGCGTCGTTTTTTTTCGGAGGAGCCCGAGTGAGTGAACTTCCGCAGCCTTATTCGTACGTTACAGCGAGAGTGCTGGCCGTGCACAGTGCCGGTCGTGAAAACGTGCGGGTCGTCGCGATCGACCTCTGCGGTCCACTCAACAGCTTCGCGCAGACAGCGCGGAGTTCGGCTCGAGTGAGGACCGGCGCATCCGCGAAGGCATCGAGCTGGTGCGGCAGGGCAAGATCTCGCACGACCGCGAACGCGACTCGAATCGTGAGCATCGACGCCGCATCGACCCGGACGGTTATTTTTTGGATTTGTTAGTAAATGTCCCAACTAACAATTTCAAAATAGACGGGCCACGCCTGCACCGACACGGCGATCGCGATTCGACTCACAGCGCCGACGTGGATTACGCCAAGCTCTTGCCGCGCCTGCTCCAGCTCAACGTCACGAACTACGAATCTGGAGGTATTCTCGGACACGGCTCGAAACCTGAGAGCGAGCTAGGACACACGCCGACATGGCCGTCCTTCCGGGGAAAAGGCCTGGAACGGGGCGCCCCACGCCTAGACAAGCACCACGTCAAACGGCCGGCACGGTAGCGTTCCGAAAAGCTCCGGAATCCCTACGAACACCCAAGCGCAACGGGCGATCCTCGAGGGTCGAGAAGTGGAGCATTTGCAAGCGCACGTTCGCATGATGAGCGAAAAGCTGGATACGCACCAGAAGGCGCTCGCCATCAATCTGGACGCCCGGCGCTACGGGACTTTTGCGGAGATCGGCGCCGGCCAAGAGGTCGTGCGCTGGTTTTTTCGCGTGGGCGGAGCAGCCGGCACGATTGCCAAGAGTATCTCCGCTTATGACATGGAAGTCAGCGACGCGATTTATGGTCGCTGCGATCGTTACGTGTGCCGGGCGCGTCTCGAGAGCATGCTCAATCATGAGCACGACTTGAATTTGAAGCGGCTTCGCGAAACACGCGGAGACGCGACGGCATTTTTTGCGTTTGCAGACACGGTTTCAGCGCGAAATTACAAAGGCACGAACGAATGCCACGGCTGGATGGGAGTGAAATTCCAAGCCCACCCTCGCGATCAGGACAGTCAGATCGTGCTGCATGTGCGCATGCTCGACAAGGAGAATTCCCTGCAGCAAGAAGCGCTCGGCATCGTGGGCGTGAATCTGCTGTACGGCGCGTTTTTCTTGGGGCACGAGCCGGAAAGGCTGCTCGAATCGCTTTTGCACAACCTCACGACCGAGCGCATCGAAATCGACATGATCGAGTTTTCCGGGATTGTCTTTCGACACGTAGACAATCGCGTCATGAGCTTGAAGCTCGTTCAGCTCGGGCTCACCGATGCGGCCATGTTCGGGGCCAAGGGCGAGGTTTTGCAGCCCTCGGAAGTGCTCAGGAAAAAGCGCATCTTGGTCGAGCGCGGCAGCTTTCGCCCGGTCACCAAAGTGAACATCGACATGCTCCGTTGCGCGCGCGAAGAGTTCATCAAAGAGTCGGACGAGAACGCCGGGGACGTGGTGGAGCTTGCGGAAATCACGATGCGCAACCTGATGGCGACCGGCGACATCGACTATCGCGATTTTCTGGGCCGTGCCGACGTGGTGGCGGCATGTGGCCAGATCGTGCTCATCTCCGATTACTTCGAGTACTATCGGCTGGCGGCCTATCTGGCGCGTTACACGACTAGTCGGATCGGCATCACCATGGGTGCTACGAGCCTGCGCGAGCTATTCGACGACAAGTGGTACGCTCATCTGGACGGCGGCATCCTCGAATCGTTCGGGCGGCTCTTCAAGAATGACTTGAAGATCTACGTCTATCCCTACCGAGATCCGAAGACCGGCCAGATGCTGAGCGTGCAAAACATCGAGGTCGCGCCCGAGCTCAGGAAATTGTACGGCCACCTCGTGGACCGCCGCTGCATCGAGCCGCTCGACAACTATGAGCCGGAGTATCTCTCGATTTTTTCGCGCGATGTCTTGAGGAAAATCAAGGAGGGCGACACGAGCTGGGAAACCATGGTTCCGGACGAAGTCGCGCAGGTCGTCAAACAGCGCGGCTTTTTCGGCTACCGCAAAGCCCGCTTGGACTAACTCGTGGACGAACGGCCTTCTCTGAATCCGCTGCGCGCCGGCATGGCCCAGGAGCTCGCGGTCGATCCGTGCGTGCTGGTGATCTTTGGCGCCAGCGGCGACCTGACCGCGCGCAAGCTCGTCCCGGGCATTTACAACCTCGCGCGCAATCGCTTGCTGCCTTCCGCGTTTGCGCTGCTCGGCTTCGCGCGAAGATCGGTGGACGATGAAACGTTTCGGGGTCGCATGCGCGATGCGGTCGCCCGCTTTTCACGGCACAAGCCGCTCGACAGCACCGTGTGGGACGACCTGGCGTCTCGAATCGGTTACGTGCAGGGTTCCTTCGACGATCCGGCGGCTTACGATCGGCTCAAGGCCCGGCTCGACGAGCTCGATCGCACGCGTGGCACCCTGGGCGGCAGGACGTTCTATTTGGCCGTGCCACCGAGCGAGACGCGCAGCGTGGTGCGAAACCTGAAGCGAGCCGGCCTAGTAGACATGCCGAGCCCGGGCGAGCAGCGGCCCTCGGCGCGTGTAGTCGTCGAAAAGCCCTTCGGATTCGATCTTGCGTCCGCGCAGGAGCTCAACCGTGACTTGTCGAGCGAGCTTCACGAGCGACAAATCTTCCGCATCGATCACTACTTGGGCAAAGAGACCGTTCAGAATCTGCTCGTGCTCCGCTTTGGGAACAGCATTTTCGAGCCAATTTGGAGCCGCAGTCACGTTTCCCACGTGGAGCTCACGGTTGCCGAACACATCGGCATCGAGGGACGCGGGCGGTTCTACGAAGAGACCGGGTTGATGCGCGACGTCGTGCAAAATCATGCGCTTCAGCTGCTGTCGCTGGTCGCCATGGAGGCTCCTATCGCCTGGGACGCCGACGCGGTCCGCGACGAAAAGGTGAAGGTGCTGCGCGCGCTCCGTCCCTTTGCGGATCTCGACGCCGTCAAGCAGGCAACCGTGCGCGGGCAGTACACGAGCGGCATCGTGCGTGGCGACCAGGTCGTCGGCTATCGCCAAGAGTCCGACGTGAACGTCGAGTCGCAAGTGGAGACCTTTCTCTCGCTGCACATGCGACTCGACAATTGGCGCTGGGGCGGAGTGCCGTTTTATCTGCGTGCGGGCAAGCGACTGCCCAAGCGCACCACGGAAATTGCTTTGCATTTCAGACCATTGCCGCATCCGCTGTTTTTCGCGGCACCGGGCGCGAGCGATCGTCCGAATACGCTGGTCCTGCGCATCCAGCCCGACGAGGGCATCGCCCTGCGCTTCGCCACGAAGATTCCGGGGCAGACGATCGCGATCCGCGAAGTGGCGATGGACTTTCGTTACGGCACTGCCTTCGGTGGCGAGAGCCCCGAGGCGTACGAGCGGCTGCTGCTCGACACGATGCGCGGCGATGCCACGCTCTTCACGCGTCACGACGAGGTCGAAGCCCAGTGGGCCTACGTCGATCCGATGCAGCGCGCATGGCAGACGAACACCGTGCCGCTTTCCACGTATGCAGCCGGAACCTGGGGTCCGCCCGCGGCGCACGAGCTTCTGGCAAGGCAGGGCCACCACTGGAGCAACCCATGAGCTCCGAGCTGGCCGAATCACGCCCGATCAGCGACAAATTGAACGAAATCGAGGCTGCCCTCGCAGGCCTTTGGCAAAGCGACGTCAAGGAGCAAGCCTCGGCTCATGCTCACACGCAGAATCTGTTGGCGCTCTGCGACGCCACTGCGGGCCACGACTTCACGGAGCTCGTAGACGACATTTCGTCACAACTCGCCGCGCGCACGTTCATGCTGCGCATCGACCCGCGCGCCGACCCGACGACGTTACGCGGCGACGTCTCGGCCGTTTGCCGAAAGCTCCCGGGCGAAAGCGAGCCCGTCGTGTGCGCCGAACGGCTCGAGCTCGTGCTCGGCAGTCTGACGGCGCAGCGCCTCCGTTCGATCCTCGACACACTGCTCGATGCGCGGCTGTCGACGGTGCTGTTCGTCGGCCCCGGCGCTCCGGCCGCGGTCGTCGGCGCGATCGCGACGTCCGGTACGGGCGTGGTGCTCGACAGCGCGCTCTATGGCGTCGCACGCTCGGCGGAAATCTGTGCCAGGAGCTCTGCGCGCTTCCACGATCTGGCGTTCATTCGCGTGCGGCGCTGGCGCGAGCTGGTGGCGCGCTTCTTCGACGATCCACGGCTCTTGCCGGCGCTGCGCACGGTACGCGCGCTCGAAATCGGCTATGTCCCGGGCAGTCAGTGTCGCTGGGCGAGCGCGGAAGCCGAGCTGCTCGTGGCCTGGCTCGCCACGCGCCTCGGCTGGCGCACGGAAATGGGCGAACTTTGGGATGCCTCGGGCGTCCGAGTCGAAGTCAGCTTCTTGCCTCGGGAATCCGCGCAGGTGAGCGCGGGATTTTTGCAATCCTTTGCCTTGCGCGCCGAGCTCAGTCGAGGCTCGGTGCTCGCCAAAATCGCACGCGAGGGAGATGGCGAACATCTGGTGTGGTCTTTGACTGCCGACGGACTGCCGGACGCGTGTCAAAAATTCTTGGTGCCGCATCGAACTGCGGCGGACGTCGCGACGCGTGCGGTGAGCGACGTCGGCTTCGATCCGTTGGCCCGCGAGGCGCTCGGGTTCGCGCGCGCGTGGGCACGAACTTCGTGAGAGACAATTGAGGGCCACATCGCAGGGCGCCGCTGCGGCGTCCCAAGCTGCGCCCGCGCGGAAACGAAGTGAAGCGGCGCCTGGTCTCCAGTGAAGAGCTGTCCCGACTCGAATCGTGAGCATCGACGCCGCATCGACCCGGACGGTTTGGTTTTGTTAGTAAATGTGTAGCGCGCCTAGTGCGCGTTGCAGGCGCCTCGAGCGCTCCAGGGTGATCATCTGGTAACCACCGGGTTCGTCGCTGCTTCCGAGCGGTGCCGGGTGCTAGAAACGCCGCGTTCGTCGGACGGCACCACCAGGACCTGGTCGTGGCTGTCCGCGTCTTAGCGGAGGAACCCGTGACCGAATTGATTCAGCCTTCACGTGCTTTGGCCGGATTCGCGCTTTGTCTCAGCTGCGCCAGTTGCTCGGGAGATCTCGCGCGTGAAGCGCCGGTCTCGCGCGCGGCGCAGCCGCTTGCACAGATCGGTGCCTACGCGAACTTCAGCGGTCTCGAAGGCAAGAAGGTCCAGGAGATGTCCGCGACGTACACGGTCAGCTCCGACGCCAGCGGACCTTCCGCCACGTACTTCGTGGCGACGAGTTTCGACCTCGTCAACACGAGCGGCACCACGGTGAACCTCGGCTACATCGGGCTGCAACCCTATTCGCCGGAGACCGGCGCCCATACGGCCGTGTTTTCCATCTGGGGCGCCACCGCTGGCGTTTACGCGGACGGCATGACGCGCTGTAAACCGGATGCGGATGGCGACCCCGGCCAATCGTGTCTGATCAGGAAAGATTACACGGCGAATACCCCCTACACGATGAAAGTGCAGCACGTCGCTGGCGGCGTGTACAAGGGCTTCATCAACGGGGATCTGATCGCGACGATCACGTTGCCGGGCACGGTTGCGATAGGAAACCTCGTCAGACAGTGGATCGAGCCGTACACGGCTGCGAAGGACTGCGAGTCGTCGCCCTATTTCAAAGCGGCGCTGAACTCGCCGAGCCTGGTTCCGGCAGTGGCGCTGACCAGACTGGCACCGAATTTTGGACCGGGATATTGCCAGAACGTCAAGGTGTTCCAGAACGCCACGAATCACGAGTTCGAGATCGGCACGCCGGCTCCAGCTACGGGCATCAGCCTCAAAGTCAAAGGGAGCACCCAATTCGTTTACGCCGCCAGCACGGCGGAAGGCTGCGGGGGCGGGGGTCTAAAGAACGATGGCAGCACTTTTGGCAACTGCGCGCGCTTGACCGAGGTCGATCGCGGCGCGGGGAACGTCCTGGTGCAGACCGAGAACGGCCGGCGCATTCGCTGTCTGAGCGGCACGGTGGTGGCCGATGAGCGTGGCCTGACGCCCATCTGGATCAAGTCGCTCGGCGCCGATGGATTCTATTCTTACAGATCAGGAACCCGCTACCTGGGCTCGTCGGGCACGAGCTTGAATTGCACCGCGACCGCCCTGGGTGACGCGCAACGCTTCAATCGCAGCGTTGCTCCGCCAACCAACACGTATCGGCTGCGCAATGCGTGGCAGAATCAGTACCTCGTCGATCCGGGTGCCGGCAGAGCGTATTACAGCTCGGCGTCGCACACGCTGTCGCCCGATTCGCACTGGACTCTCGAAGATTGGGGCGAGACGCAGAAGCGCTTCAAGAATCGAAGCACGGGCGGGTATCTGAACAATGAAGGTCATCCCGTCGATGCGCTCGGCAATCGTGTCGTTGCCAGCACGCCGATTGACGACGGCGCGAACAGCGCCGCCTGGAACCTCGAGCAGGTTGCCCCGGCCACGTACCGGCTCCAGAACTTTTGGTCACACCAGTACATCACGACCGAAAAGCAACTCGGCTACGTCGACCTGAACGATCCGGCGCCGGGCTGGCTGAGTGCGCAGTGGGTATTCGAGCCGCTCGTGCCCTATGAGAATCTGGCGCTGGCGGCGACCGCCACCGGCTCGACCCAGACGAGCGGCCAGGGCTTCGCGCAAGCCCGAGATGGCGTCGTCAGCGGATACCCCCTCGATCCGAGCAAGGAGTGGGCGACGCTCGGACAAAAAGCTGGCGCCTTCATCCAGTACACGTGGCAAACAGCGCAACCCTTGCTCTCCATCACGCTGAACGATCGCATCAATCTGGACGACCAGGTGCTTTCGGGCGCGCTATCTTTCAGTGACGGCAGCGCGCTGGCGGTCGGCGCGCTTCCCAATGACGGCGCTCCCCTCGTGCTGCGCTTTGCTGCACGAAGCGTGACGTGGGTCCGGTTCACCGTCAACAGCGTCTCGGCCACGACCGCAAACGTCGGCCTGGCAGAGCTCGAAGCACGCTGATCAGCAAAGCGCGGCCCGATCGGCCATGTCGCAAATGGCTCTGCCCGCTCGCGCCTCAATCCTGGAAGCTGAAGTAGCGCACGTTGTTGCGCTTGTCCGGATCCACGGTGGTCGAGTCCACGGCTACCCAGGGGCGCATCGTCTCGACGTCGTAAGGACGCACGAGGAGCTCGAACGTTGCGGTGCTGCCGGAAGCCAGAGGCGCTGTCCGGTAACACAGACCGGGATAGTCGAAGCGCTCGCAGCGCCAGTCGCTGTCCGGGGCCGTGACGCTGTCGACCTCGAAGTCGCTCCGCGAGAAGACGAGCGGCGTTTCGCTATCGGCGCGTGTCGCGGTGGGGCCGCGGTTGGCGATGGTGACGCGCAGGATACGCTGCTCCGGGGTGGGGCCGGGGTAGAGCTCCGCGCTCTGCACTTCGAGATCGGCGATACCGTCGGAGGCCAGGCCGAGGTCCAGCTCGGCCACGTCATTGTCGGGATTCAGATCGACTGACTCGAGAGACGACGAGAACGGCAGGCCAAAGTCGTTCCACGACAGGCGTACCACGTGATCGGGACGCGGGTTGTAAGCGGTGCGCGTCATCGTCGCCGTCTCGCCCGGTGCGAGCGCTGGGACGCTCCACACCTCGAACTGATTGT
>DATHEN010000450.1:0-2603 GCA_035318565.1 Polyangiaceae bacterium | reverse complement strand
TGACGTTCAGAGCCAAGGTTTGCTCGATCTCGTCCATCAGGTCGAACGGATCGCGACCTTCGCGATCCAGCTTGTTCACGAACGTGATGATGGGCACGTCGCGCAGGCGGCAGACTTCGAACAGCTTGCGCGTCTGCGTCTCGATACCGCGCGCCGCATCGAGCACCATGACCGCAGAATCGACGGCCGTCAGCGTGCGGTACGTATCTTCGCTGAAGTCTTGATGGCCGGGCGTGTCCAGCAGGTTGAAGGTGCAGCCGTTGTAGTCGAAGGTCATCGCCGAGGCCGTCACGGAAATGCCGCGCTCGCGTTCCACCTTCATCCAGTCGGAATGGGCGCGGCGTTGTTCGCCCCGCGCCTTCACGGCTCCGGCCAGCTGAATGGCACCGCCGAACAAGAGGAGCTTTTCCGTGAGCGTGGTCTTGCCCGCGTCGGGATGGGAAATGATGGCAAACGTGCGGCGGCGGGCGACGCTTTCTTGGAGGCTGGGCATGGACGCGCGGAATATGTACGAAATTGCCCCCTTCCGCCACAGCTCGCTGGTTTCGGGAGTACACTCCCGAGCATGTCTCGTACGGGCCGTGATGCCGAAGCACAACGGGACCGCGAAGCCATCGCGACCTGCGCGCTGCTCCTCGAGCGCTACTTCGATGTTCTGGAAGCGAACTCGATAGCCGCCCAGCGTTTGGATTCCGCCGGGAACCGCGACCTCGCGCTCCGCTTGCGCAGTGAGTACGAACAGAGCGTCCGGTACCTCACCGAGCTCAGCTTCGAGCTCGGCGGCGATCCGCCGAAGCACGGTGATCTCGGGCGTGTGGTCGGTGATGCGAAGGTCGCGCTCGGCGAGATCGCGGGTGATCGCGGTGTGCTCGGAGCGCTCAAGTCGAACGAGGGCGGCCTGATCAAGCTGCTCGAAAAGACGTCGCAGAAGCGCGACCTACCGGTCAGTCTGGCGAGTCGCGTGCGTGAAGAGCTCGATTGCTCTCGGGCTCGCGTTGCGCTCCTGGACGAGCGGCTCGAAGAGTTGAAGGACCGAGCGCACACACTTTCTTGAGACGGGTCCGGCCCTGCTGCCGCGCGGCGAGCTCGAAGCACTCGAAGCAAGGGTTTGACCCGCTGCCTTGAGAAGAGCCGGACGGCGGGCTATCTTGTGCGGTTCGGGGCGAGATGGTGCGCTACTTCGGTCACAAGCATTTCGCCATGGCGGGCGCCGCGGTGCTGTTGGTCGTGGCGCTGACTCTGCTCTTCGGTACGCGTTCGCCGGCTGCATCGCCGAAGCTGCCGGCCAGCGCGGGCGGGGTGACGCTCGCGCTGGTTCCGCGCGCCGGTGTGGGACGTGGTGCGATGATCGAGGCCAAGGAGGGAGACTGGCTGCTCGAGTCGGACAGGGTCCGTATCGTGGTCGCTGGCGACGCTCCGGGTGCGGAGCGACAACTCAGGTTCGGGGCGATCTTGGACGCCACCGTGCGCGATTTCGCGCAGGACAACCTCACGGAATTGCGGCCGCGTTTGGAAATCGCCGGCGCCGAGGTGGCGCTGCGCACCATGTCGGTGCGTCCGGTGCTGGACGGCGAACGCCCGTACCTGCGTCTGCTGCAAACCTCGCGCGATGGGCGGCTTTCCCTCACGACCGACATCACGGTCCACCCGGGTGAGCCTCGCGTTGGCCTCGTGACCCGTGTCGTCAACATGACCGAGCAGAGCGTCGGAAGGCTCAGTGTCGGTGATCGTTCGCGCTGGCCCGGCGCAAACACGTTCGCGCCATACCTCGGCTACGTGAAGTTCGCGTCGCGCGCAAAATCGCTCTGGCTCGGACGCGAAGGGCGATCGGTTTCGTACACGTTGACGTTTCTAGGTGAGGCACCGGAAACCGCGTTTCGGTTCGATCGCGTGGGTCCGACGGGACAAACATCCATGATGCCCGCGCAAGCGCTGCCGGCGAACGGGGAGCGCGAGTACCGGCGTATGCTGCTGATCACGCCGGGCGGCCTGCACAATGCCGCAGCCGCCGCGTGGCAGAGCATCGGCATCGCGGTCGGTAGCGTAGGTGGAGTTCTGCGCCCGTTGCCGGCGTGGGCCACGGTCGAAGCCCTGGATAGTGCGCAGCGGGTGCTGCTGGCCGTCAACGCGACTCCCGACGGCAGGTTCGACTTGTCGTTGCCCGCGGGAGACTACCGGCTGCTGCTCCGAGCACCGGGTGGAGAGCAAACCGAGAACGTGCGCATCGTCGGCAATGCACAGCTCGAATCGCTGCTCGAACCGCCGGAACCAGCTCGTCTCGAGCTCGCGGCCACCGATGAGCTGCAAAATCCCCTGCCCACCCGCTGGATCATCCGCGGTCTCACGCCGACGAAAGACCCGGATTTCGGGGCGCTCGAGCGCGCGGAAGGCGCCAAGAACATCGTGTACGCGCGCGCGGGCCGTGCGGAAGTGGGCATTCCTGCCGGGCGTTACCGTGTCGTGGCGACGCACGGGCCCGAGTACTCGATTTACACGACCGAGCTGACTATCGCTCCCGGTGGACGCCAGCACCTGCAAGCGGCGCTGTCTCGGGTGGTCGACACGAAGGGTTACGTGGCCTGTGACTTCCACCTGCACGCCGA
>DATHEN010000449.1:0-13322 GCA_035318565.1 Polyangiaceae bacterium | reverse complement strand
ACGCGCTGACCTCGGTCGTGACGCCGCGTTCGTCGAACGCTTCGAACGAGAACTGCACACGACCGCTGCACTGCAGGGCGAGCACGTGGTGAGTATCGTGGACAGCGGGAAGCTGGAGGACGGGCGACCGTACTTCGTCATGGAGCGGCTGCACGGTGAAGATCTGCGGACGCTCCTGGAGAGGACGGGGCCGCTGCCCGCCGCGCGCGCCGTGAACATTGCAATCGGCGTGTGCCGCGCGCTGCAAACCGTACACGCCGCGGGCATCGTGCACCGCGATCTAAAACCCGAAAACGTGTTCATTGCGCGCGCTGACGACGGCCGCGACCGCGTGAAGCTACTCGACTTCGGTGTGGCGCAACGCGCGGAGCAGGGTGCAACATCGCCGGGAACTCTGGTGGGTACGATGCGCTACATGGCCCCGGAGCAAGTGTGTACGGACCGTGCAGTGGGCGCATACACCGATATATTCGCACTGGGTGTGATCTTGTACGAGTGCTTGACCGGCCGAAGCCCGTTCGAGGCGGATACTCAAGAGCGGATGCTGTTTGCGATCATGAACCACGAGCCGCCCGCGCTCGATGGCTTGCGCCCAGCTTTGCCGCGCGCTTTGACACGCGCGGTGCACCGCGCGCTTGCGAAGCGGCCAGAGCACCGGCACGGGAGTGCGCTCGAGCTGGCAGAGCAGCTGTCGAGCTCGGCTAGAGCTAGTGCTGGATGCGGCGAAAGCGGCTCAGGTAGCTCGTGCGCGTGCCTGGGTGCGCCCGCGCCCACGCTATTGCCTCATCCTCTCAGTACGCCAGCCTCGCCGGCGCCGCGGGTTAGGCGGTCGCTCCTGGCAGCCGTCTGGGCGCGAGTGGTGAGGGCGGTGTCGGCAAGCGGGGTGTTAGACCGTCCGGCCAGGCGCGCGCGAGAGAGAACGACGAGCGCCATGAGCACGAGAAACGAGCCGCCGAAGGATCTGGACTTGCCCGCTACGCTGGCACAGCCAGGCGAACTAGTCATGCTGATCGCGTCGGGCGGAAGCGCGTAGCACGGATCTCCGCAATCGTTGCGACACAGAGAGCTCGCACGCGGATGCTTCGAGCACAGGTCTTCGACGGCGCGCGACGCAAAGGTGAACTGTTCCGCAGCAGCAGCTTCTGAAGCATGCCCCAAGCGCCGGCAACCGGTAGCAGTGTAGACGAAGTCACCGGCTCCGCGCGCCAGAATGCCGAGCACGGCGTGCTGCGCGTCGAACGCACCACCCCCGGAAGATCCGGCGCTGGTGTCCGCACTCACCGTGAAATAGTCATGCCCAGGTGTACGTACAGCCCGAACCCGAGCGCCGGCATCCCACTTGAGCGGAATTCCCAAGCCTGCGCCAATGGTGAGAACTGCAGCGCCGACATTGGGGTCCCTGCGAGCGACGCGCACCGGCGCGGGCTGGCGAGGGGGCCTCACGGGATGCGCCAAGCGTAACCAAGCGTAGTCGAGCCGCTGCTCGCCTTCTGGATCCAGTCGTTCATGAACGACCTCGACCACTTCGGCGACATCCGAGGCTCGAGCTTGCAGTTGTCCCGGCGCACTGAAGAGATAGCCGAAGACTGCGACGAAATCCTGCAGTGCCAGCTGGTGCATGCAGTGGCCGGCAGTCAGGATCAGGTCCCAATCCACGAGCACGCCCGAGCAAAAGGCGACCGCGGGCTGATCGCCAAAGGGTTCATCGTGGCAGAGCCCGTATTTCTCGGCAGCCGACGCTGGATCGGCGCGAAGCGCGTCTGCGCCCGCACCGATCCGCACCTTCGGTATCAGAGCCACCATGGATTCGGACATCAAGCTGCGAACTGCAGGGTCGGTGGCGTCGTAGTACTCACGTCGGTCGTCCGTGCCGTAAAGAATCTTCAGCTCGGACGCAGCGAGTGGATGCTCATCAGCGCCGCAGCCGCTGGCGCACGAAACTGTCACGGCCGTAATGAAGAAGGCGCGTGTCGAGCGCGTACTTCGCCCGGCCACGCGCCGTTTCGTCACTTGACGACTCTGAAGATGTTGCCCGAGTTGATGATCACCCACGGCTGACCAGTCGGCATCAGATCGACGCCCAGCAGGGCTCCTCCAGGCTGATCGATCCAGCGAGCGCGTGTGGGAATGTCGAGCCCGCCAGGCTGCTCGTTCCACACTTGAAGAGCGAAACCCCCCGCAGTCGGCTCGCTTCCAACAATCCAGGTGTGATTGCCGGGCCCGGTGCCAATATTCAACCCGTTGACCGTCGGCAGTGTAACCCACGAACCGGACGTTGGGCTGCTGGTCGTACGCCGGATCACGTTGCCGTCCGCATCGATGATCCACGGTCTACCGGTACCGTCGACGGCAATGCGATTGCCTCCAGGGCTGGGAACGTAGGTCCAATTCGATCCGTTCCATTTGTTAACGGTGGTCCCGTTTCCGCTGGTTTCGTCGTTGCAGCCGAGTACCCACACCGAGCCGTCGATTGCGATGTCGATGTCGTTCGCGCAGCCCGGTAGCAGTTGCCACGAACCGCTCGTCGGGCTGTTGCTGGTGCGGCGTATGATTTCGCCCAGGTTATTGACGACCCAAGGTTTTCCCGTCGGATCTACGGCGATGGCAATGGCCCCGCTGTTGGGTGCGTGAATCCAATCCGTGCCGCCCCACTTGTGGACGGAGAAGCCGCCGGGTTGGGCCAAACAGCCAATCACCCAAACCGAGCCATCGGCGCCGATGCCGATCTCCTTGGCGCAACCCGGCGTCAGCTGCCACGCGTCGTACCGCACGCTGATGCCCATTTTGTCGTCGAGATTCAACACTCGACGCTGCACTCCCTTTTCACTGCTGGGCTGCATGACGGCAGGGGCCGCCGCGTGCAAAAGGCCTAGCTTGTGCCCGAGTTCGTGAATCAGCACGGTCTGCAAATCGAAGTGTGTGGCCGGCGTGGGCGTCGCCACGGACCAACTCTCCGCTGTGTCGATGACCACGGAGGGACTCAAAGGCGGAGAGGCCTGAGCTGCCACCTTGCCCGGCCCGTCGATGACGCCGAAGCGGAGCATGATGTCGGCTGCGGTCGTTCCGCTCACCTCCGTAAAGGTCAAGCCAGTCTGTGCGGCCCAGGTGGCGAGCGCCGCACTGACAGCGCCCCGAGCCTGTAGCAAGCTGACGTCATCCGTATTCTCGAGCTTCCAGCTCAGATTTCTGTGCAACCAAACTTCATCGTCATCCGTCAACGCGTACTTCTCGGACGGGTCAGCGGGCAAGCTCTCCGGGTGCGCACAGCGCGGCACTTTGAGCAGCGCTCGGGTCGCTTCATCGACGATACCGGTTACCGGAAGAGCTCCGCGGATTTGCAATTGTTCGACCGCCGCCAGCGTATTTTCGTCATACGTGTCCAGGCGCGCCGGTCCTTGCTGAATGATGGGTCGCCAAGTCGGGTATTCGCGCGCCAATCGCGCGTTCGGCAGGTATCCGTAGCGCGACAGGTATTCGTGCAGTGTGCGCACCTCCGCGCCGCTGGTGCCCTGTTTCAAGTCGCGGCCGAGTTCGTTCAAGCGCTGCTCGAACGCAGGTTCGTCGGTGTTTTGCGGCGTTTCGTCCTGCGCTTGCGCAGAGCAGCCACTCGCCAAACCGAGGAGCAATGACAACGAGAGCTGCGCGCCGGTCAACGCGGTCAGCGGCTTCATGCGTGTAAAACGGGTCAATGAATTCAATCTTTTCACAACGTTCCTTTATCGCTCCAACCGAGCGGGTTAAGCACACAACGAGCGCGGCAGCGCCGAGTTCGCGTCGTCGAAGTGTCGAAAGAAATGCAACGCCGAGCGCGCGGGCCAGGCTTCAGGGCTGTTGCGCATATGCCCATGGCGTATCGTCGCTTCAGCAAGCGCTGTGCCCGAGCCGAAGCCGATGATTGCGGCGGTTAATGGTGTGGGCTGTGCGTTCGGGCACTGCTCGTTGAACGCGGACAGTGTCCGGTCACGGCAGCGACACGCGAGCAAATGAGTTATGCTGTTCGTCGGTCGATTCCCATGAGCGACTTATCCACGGCCCGGCTGCAGTCGAGTTCTGGCGGCGCCGAGGCAAGCCGTGTCACAGGGATTCGTTGGCTGTGCCCCGGTGCGCCGGCTGCGTCCCTGTTGCTGGATCGTTCGCGCATCGTGCTGGGTCGTGGGAGTGATGTGGACGCTCAGCTGGACTCGGCGGGCGTGTCGCGGCGACACTTGGAGCTTTACAGGCAAGGCCCGATCTACGCATTGCGTGACTTGAGGAGCACGAACGGTAGCTATCTGAACGGGCGGCGCGTGACGCACTCGGCTCTTTCCGAAGGAGACGTTCTGCGTCTCGGCGACATGCTGGGCGTAGTCGTGCGTACCTCGGAGGGCAGCGCATCACTGCAAACGGACCGATTCGAGCAAAGCTCTGGAGTTCTGTTTGGCCCGGGGTTGAGCCAGCAGATGCGGGAGCTGGAGCGCTTTTCCAAGAGTACGCTCCCTATCGTCATCGTTGGGGAGACCGGAACTGGGAAAGAGTGCGTGGCACGAGTGGCTCACGCGTGGAGTGGTAGGCAAGGCCCGTTTCATCCCGTCAACTGTGCGACTTTGCCCGTTGGCATTGCCGAGGCCGAGTTATTCGGACATCGCAAAGGCGCATTCACGGGTGCGGAGCAAAGCAGCCAGGGTCACGTGCGCGCAGCGCATCTCGGTACGCTATTTCTCGACGAGTTCGCCGAGCTCCCGGGTCCGATACAGGCCAAGCTGCTGCGTACTCTGCAAGACGGTTCGGTCGTCCCGCTCGGTGAAACGCGAGCCTCCCACGTGGACGCTCGGGTCATCGTCGCGTGTCAAGAGCCGCTGTCAGAGCTCGTTGCCCGGAAGTGCGTTCGCCCCGACTTGGCCGCACGCATCGATGGCGTCACATTGACATTGCCGCCATTGCGTCAGCGGCGCGTGGACATCGGTGTGCTCTGGCAGCATTTTTTGCGCGTACATTCGGGTAACCACCCGCCGCAAGTCGATGTGCGCTTTCTCGAGCGGATAGTCCTTTTCGACTGGCGCGGAAACGTGCGTGAGCTCGAGCTCTTCACCCGCAAGATGCTGGTTCTGCATGGTCACGAGCCCATGCTGAAGCTGCGCTTCCTGCCGTCCGAGTTACGCGGCGAGCGAGAGCCCGATGCTGGAACTTCGGATGAAGCGCGGCTTTCGGTCGCCTCGAACAGAGATGAACACGACTGGACGCGCTTGAAGACCGAGCTTGAACGCTGTGCGGGCAACATGACTCGCGCAGCGGCTGCGGTCGGAATCTCTCGCCAGCGAGCTTATCGTCTCCTGAAGCAGAACACACAACGCCCCCGCTGCGACTCGGACCGGCCCGTAAATGCCTGAGCCGAGAGCGCCGCGTGCGACGGCGACGCCCTCGAGCTCTGCTCTTGGTTGTTCCTCAGCTACTGCTGGATCTGCACGCCCAGGTGAAACATGTTGCCTTTGAAGTCTTCTGCTCCATCGGCGCCATCCGCCTTCGTGTACTGGTAGCCGGCGTTGACCTTCATGTTGTAGTCGGCCACCACGTAGCTGACCTCGGCGTCGATCACGGTGATGTCCGGGTCCTTGATCTGCTGCACGCGGCCGATGAGCTGCGGCTTGCCCCAGCCGAGCTTTTCGGGGAACAAGTAGCTGCCTAGTACGAAGAACATCTGATCGGCGGCTGCAAAAGTCGAGTCGCCGTCCCACTTGTAATAGGCGCCTTCGCCGGTGAGCACGCCCGAGCCGTTCAGGTCGAACTCGGCCAGGAGGTCTGCGTTGAATTCCTTGAAGTCGTCCTCGACGCCTGCCGCGTCGCTGGCTTCCTTTTGATATTCACCGCCGACGCCGATGGCGACGAGCTGCTTCTTGGCGCCGTAGTACGTGCTGCTGCCGTAGAAGCCCGGTTCGGTGTCGAGCAAGGCGAGCTGCAGGCGCCCCGCGTACATCGGGCTCGCTTGGTTGACGTCGAGATCGAAGACGCCGGCGTAGTACTTGAACATGCCGTCGCCGAATTGACCCCACGCGGTGGCTCCGACGTCGCGGCCGTTTTCCTTGGTCTTCGGGAAAATACCGACGCCGCCGCCGATATTGATGACACCCGGGTAGTACCAGGGGCTCATGAACCAGGGTCCGCTCACGTTCGAGCGATCGACCGGCACGAGCAAGCGGCCCGCCCAGAGGTTGAAGTAATCGTGAAAGTTGAACTGTGCGATCAGATCCATGGCGCGCACCTCGAAGGCGTTGCCGGCGACGGCGGTGTCCGTCGAGCGCCCGCTGACTGCGAAGTTGGCTTGCCACGCGATCTTCTCGTGCACTTTGCCGTCGAGACGCGGCTCGGCGTAGAGCTCATCGAAGAACTGATCGCCGAACGACTCTTGGTCGTTCGGATTCTGGATGCGCAGGTTTGCTCGCAAACCAATGCCGACCTTGACGGGAGCTTGCTTCCATTCTTCGGCTTCGCCTTCTGCTGGCGGTGCGGCTTCCGGCTCGATGGCGGCGGGTGCCGGTGCCGGCGCGGGAACTGGGCCGGGAGCAACCGCGGGGCCTTCCGCGGGCACCTCGGCCGCGGGTGGAGCGGGCTCAGCGGGAGCGGGCTCGACCGGCGGAGCAGGTTCTCCTGCCGGAGGCGCTGCTGGGGGTGCCGGTTCTGCGGGTTCCTGAGCGGCCGCGAGGCTCGTGTGAATCAGAAACACTCCAACAGCGCCGGTCATAAGAAGAAGCGATTCGGGGGTTGTTTTCATGGCCGCTACCGCTCGTGCCTTTCAGTTGATTTTACGGACGCACGCATGCTCGTGCCAAAGCGCGAAGCCCGGTGACTCTCGCCAAAAGATCGACGCGAATCCATCGCGCTTGGGCATTTCGCGGCCGGTGCGTTTCGACCGCTGATGCGGCGGACCATGGCCTGTCGATTGTTTTCGGTAGTTTTCGAAATAGATTCAAACAGAGTTGGGTTGCGAAAAATCGCCTGGCTGGCGCGCTGTGAGTGCGCACGGGAGCGTGTAAAGTGTTACGCGCGTGATGCGTGCGTTGTGGCGCTTCGAGCGCGCGTCGCGCTCACGCGAGCGACTTCAAATACGCGCGCCAGCCGCCAAATTGCGAGATCTCGCGCGCTGATGCGAGCGCGTGCGCTTCACATAAGAATCCGAGCACGGTGGAACCGTCCTCCAGCGCGATGGTTCCGATACACAAGGGCGCGCGAACTGAATTCATGAACGCACCGAGCGCGGCTGCGGTCAGCTCGAAGACTTCGACTTCGATCGCGTGACCCTGCTCGTCTGTGCTGCGCACCAGGCCGGGCTTCGCCGGTGTGGTGCCGGTGAGCGCGTACAGTTGGTAACACGCGCTCGTGCGACACGCGCGCACGAGACGCGCGCCGAGCCGCGTGAGCTCGTGATTCAAGGGTTGCCCGGTGAGGTGCGCGCCCACCACAGCGAGTCGCGAAAGCCCCTGTTTTTCTGCCGTATCGCTGCTGCTCGCGGGTCGCTCACCAGGCATGGATTCGTGCGCGCCACGCGATGCTTCGGTGTGATAGCGATGCGCGAGACGCGCGAGTTTGGCGTCGCCGTCACAAGGACCGATCAGCGTGATGCCGGTTGGCAGTCCGTCATCCCGAACGCCGTTCGGCACGGCGATGGCCGCGAGTCTCAGTAGATTGACGAAGTTCGTGTACAGACCCAGCCGTGAGTTGTAGAGGCGCGGTTCACGCTCGATCTGATCGATCGTGTAAATGGTGGGTGAGGTAGGCACCAAGAGCGCGTCGTAGCTCGACCAGATGCGTTCGACGCGGCGTGAGAGCAGCATCAGATGGTGCTGCGAGCGAAACGCGTCGCGCGCGTCGTAGCGATCGGCTTCGCTGAAGATTTCTCGCAAAACCGGCAACAAGGGCTGAGCCGGTAACGCGTCCAGGACCGTCACGCGTTCCGCGAGCCAGGGACCACTGTACAGGAACTGCGCTACCTCGAAGAGCGGCGCAAAATCCAGCGGGGCGAGCTCCGCGCCCTGCGCGCGAAAGCGCTCGAGCGCACGCTCGTATGCGGCTCGAGCTCGAGTGTCACCGAAAAATTCGAGCTGATCGGCGCGCGGGATTCCCAAACGGGGCGCGTCCATGCTCTCGCCCGCGGTGAACGAAACGCTGTCTGCCGCTTTGCGAGACCATGGATCTTCGTCGTCGTAGCCGCGCGCGAGATCCGCCACCTCGGTAGCGTCCGGTACGTCGAGCGCGAACACAGAGACACAGTCGAGCGACCGGCAGGCGGGCACGACGCCGCGGGTGCTGAGTAGTCCCGGCGAAGGTTTGAGGCCGACGAGACCGTTGAACCCCGCAGGCACCCGGCCCGATCCAGCTGTATCCGTCCCGAGCGCGAAGCTCACGAGCCCGCGGCTCACGGCTACCGCCGAGCCCGAGCTGGAACCGCCCGGGACATACTCGGCGTTGTGAGGATTGCGCGGTACGCCATATGGAGAGCGAGTGCCGACGAGCCCGCAGGCCAGTTGGTCGAGATTGGTCTTGCCGATGACGATCGCGCCCGCGGTAATCAAACGATTCACGACGGGTGCGGAGTGTTCGGGGACGTGAATCGGCGCTGGCAGCCCCGCGGTAGTGGGCAGACCCGCTACGTCGATGTTGTCCTTTACGCCGAACGGGACGCCGAACAGCGGCAGCGCGCCTGCTGCCGCCCCGGCTCGTTCGAGCTCCGCGGCGCGCTCGAGGGCACGCGCGCGCGGCACCAATGAAATCCAGATGTTCTCGTCGCTACTGGCCTCTATTCGATCGAAAATTTCATTTACGAGCGCCGTCGGCGACAGGCGGTTCGATCGATAGGCATCTCGCAAACGCGAGATCCGCAAGTCCTGCATTGCTCGCGGAAAATGCACGAGCGTGCCGTCAATCTCAACTCGTTCGTTTCCTTTTTTTCCGGAATCGGCGTCGAAAACATTGGGAAACAATCCCTGGGCGATGACGCTGGCGGGTGAATCGTCCGCAAACCCCGCGGGCGTTCGCGAAGTGGATCTGCGGGCAAGAACGAAAACTCAGCGCTCGAAGGACTGGGCGGACCGTAAGGCGAGCAGCCGGTGTGAACCGTGTTTTGCACGTGCGGGCCGTTCAAGAATCGACGAGCGCCCTAGGAGGCACTGATGAAAGGCGTGAATGTTTGGATGATGGCGGGTGCGTGTGCTGCCGGGCTCTTGGGCTGTAAAGGCCCGGGCGAGAGCTCGACCACACCAGCTACGCCTTCGGCTGCAGCGTCCGGCGCGGTCAGTGGAGCGCCAGCCGCAAAGCCGAAAGCTAAAGATTCGGGCCCCATCAAGGTCGGCATCTTGCATTCACTGTCTGGCACGATGGCCATCAGCGAGACGTCTCTCAAGGACGTGGCGCTGATGACGATCGAGCAGCTCAATGCCGCAGGCGGCGTGCTGGGCCGGAAGATCGAGCCGGTGGTCGTGGATCCGGCCTCGAACTGGCCGCTGTTCGCCGAAAAGGCGCGCGAGTTGCTGCAGAAGGAGGGCGTCTCCGCCACCTTCGGTTGCTGGACCTCGGTATCGCGCAAGAGCGTGCTGCCCGTGTTCGAGGAGCTGAACGGGCTCTTGTTCTACCCGGTGCAGTACGAAGGCGAAGAAGCGTCCTTCAACGTGTTCTACACGGGCGCGGCTCCGAACCAGCAAGCGATTCCCGCCGTGGAGTACTTGATGGGCGAGCAGGGCGGCGGAGCCAAACGCTGGGTTCTGCTCGGTACCGACTACGTGTACCCCCGCACGACGAACAAGATTCTGCGCTACTTCTTGAAGGAGAAGAAGGTAGCCGAGGCCGATATCATGGAGAAATACACTCCGTTCGGCCACAGCGACTACCAAACCATCGTTTCCGATATCAAGAAGTTCGCGGCCGGCAAGCCGACGGCCGTGGTGTCCACGATCAACGGTGACTCCAACGTTCCGTTCTACAAGGAGCTCGCCAATCAGGGACTCAAAGCTTCCGACGTCCCCGTCGTGGCGTTCTCCGTCGGTGAAGAAGAGCTGCGCGGCATCGATACCAAGCCGCTCGTGGGACATCTGGCGGCGTGGAACTACTTCATGTCGATCGACACGCCCGAAAACAAGCGCTTCATCGATCAGTGGAAGGCGTACGCAAAGGCCAAGAACCTGCCCGATGCCGAGAAGCGCGTGACCAACGACCCCATGGAGGCCACCTACGTGGGCATCATGATGTGGGCGCACGCAGTCGAGCAGGCAGGCACCACGGACGTGGATGCCGTACGCCAGGCCATGGGATACCAGGTGGTGCGTTCACCGTCTGGCTTCGATATGCGCATGGATGCCAAGAACCACCATCTGCACAAGCCGGTGTTCATCGGCGAGATCAAGGGCGACGGACAGTTCCAGGTCGTCTGGAAGACCCCGGGCCCGATCCGCGCGATGCCCTGGAGCCCGTTCGTGCCGGAGAGCGCCAAGAAGGTCGCGGACTGGACATTCCCGTTCGTGTGCGGCAACTGCACCGAACCGAAGTTCAAGGGCGAGGGCGCAACGGCGTCTGCGTCTCTCTGAGCTGAGTTCTGAGTTCCAGCTCGGGCCGGTGTGATCCCGTCTCCGGCGTCGTCCGCCGGCCCGAGCTGCCAATCCACGAGTCATGCGAGTTTTCGGGACCATGTACGGACTCATCAAACGTTCATTCCAGGTGCTCTGCGCGCTCTTCGTGACGCTGTCGATCACGTCCGAGGCGCGCGCGAACGATCCCAAGCTGGCGGCGGCCATCGACCAGCTCGCTACGGGCGAGCAAGCGCGCGTGCTGACCGGTATCGAAGGACTCGCTGCGAGTCGCGACGCGCGCGCGCTGGCCGCGCTGGAAGCCCTCCGCGACGGCAATCTGCGGGTCGACGGCGCAAGACGCGTGTACGTCCGCGGCGCGGACGGAGCGCTGCGCGACGCGGCCACGGGTCAGCCGAGCGCGGCGTCCGGAAGAACCACTTCCCCCACCGTGGACAACAAGCTGCGGCGTGCGCTGTCGCGGGCGATCGCGTCACTCAGCTTGATGGTGGACGATCCCAAGGTGCGGCTCACCTCCGCTCGGGAGCTTTCCAAAGGTGCGAGCGACGAGCTCGAACCGGTGATGAGAAAGGCCCTGCAGCAAGAGAAGAACGAAGAGATTCGCGAGCTATTGCAGATTGCCTTGGCGCGCATCGACCTCGGCAGCGACGCTGCCGCGCGGCGGCTTGCAGCGCTCGAGACGATCGGGCGAACGAAGGAAGTCTCTTTCAAGCCCGAACTCGAACAGCTCATCGCCAAGAACGCGGATGGGAGCTTCTCGGAAAAGAACGAGGCCATTCGCAAGGCTGCGGCTTCTGCGCTCTCCGCGATCGAGACCAAGGTGTTCCTGGTCAGCATCGTCGGTCATATGTTCTACGGTCTGAGTCTCGGTAGCGTGCTGCTGCTGGCGGCGCTCGGGCTCGCGGTGACGTTCGGACTGATGCGCGTGATCAACATGGCGCACGGCGAAATGTTGATGATCGGCGCGTACACCACGTTCAGCGTCCAGAACTTTTTTGCGCGGACCTGGCCCGCACACGCGGACCTGTACTTGCTGGCCGCGGTGCCCTGCGCCTTCGCGGTGAGCTTTCTGGTGGGCGTCGTGCTGGAACGCAGCGTGATCCGCTTTCTGTATGGTCGCCCGCTCGAGACGCTGCTGGCCACGTGGGGAATCTCTCTCTTGCTCATCCAGACGGTGCGCCTGCTCTACGGAGCCCAGAACGTGACCGTGGCGAACCCGGCCTGGTTGTCCGGCGGATTCGAGCTCTTGCCGAACGTGGTGCTCACCTACAGCCGACTCGCAGTCATCGCGTTCAGCATCATCGTGGTGACGTTAGTCTGGTTCTTGATGCAACGCACCAGCTTGGGCCTTCAGGTTCGCGCGGTGACTCAGAACCGCTCGATGGCAGCTGCGGTGGGCATCGCCACCCGGCGCGTCGACATGCTCACGTTCGGATTCGGCTCTGGCATCGCCGGCCTGGGTGGTGTTGCGCTGTCTCAGCTCGGTAACGTGGGACCGGAGCTCGGACAGTCCTACATCGTGGATTCGTTCATGGTGGTCGTGCTCGGTGGCGTAGGGAAACTGGCGGGCACCATCGCCGGTGCGCTCGGCCTCGGCGTGTTCAACAAGTTCCTCGAGCCGGCGGCCGGAGCCGTGCTCGCGAAGATCTTCATCTTGGCGTTCGTGATCTTGTTCATCCAAAAACGACCCCAGGGCATGTTCGCTCTGAAGGGGCGCGCTGCTGAGGTCACATGAGCTCCGTCGAAGCACCAGGTGTCGCGCCCGTCGTGGAGCGCCCGAGTCTCTTCGCGCGGGTTCGGCAGCAACGCGGCGCACCGCTGGCGTTGATCCTGTTCCTGCTGATCTGCGTCGTGGTGCCGATCTTGAATCGAGTGCCGGCTCAGAGCTCCGCGCTCTACGTGCCGGACTATCTCGTCACGTTGCTCGGCAAGTTCTGCTGCTACGCCATCGTCGCCATCGCGATGGACCTCGTCTGGGGTTTCACCGGCATCTTGAGCCTGGGGCACGGCGTGTTCTTCGCCCTCGGCGGCTACGCCATGGGCATGTACCTGATGCGGTCGATTGGCGAGCAGGGCGTGTACCGCAGCAAACTGCCCGATTTCATGGTGTTTCTGGACTGGAAAGAGTTGCCTTGGTTCTGGCAGGGCTTCGACAACTTCTGGTTCGCGATGCTGGCGGTGATGCTGGTGCCGGGCTTGCTCGCGTACGTGTTTGGATACTTCGCCTTCCGCTCGCGCATTCGTGGCGTGTACTTCTCGATCATCACGCAAGCGCTGACCTACGCGCTGATGCTGCTGTTCTTCCGCAACGAGACGGGCCTGGGCGGCAACAACGGGCTGACCGATTTCAAGCACATCTATGGCTATCCGCTGCACGACTCGAGCACGAAGCTCGGCCTGTACGTGTTCTCGGCGCTGGCGCTGTTCGGGGCGTTCCTCGTCTGCAAGTTCGTGGTGAGCTCGAAGGCGGGCCGCGTGCTGCGCGCCATTCGCGACGAAGAAGGCCGCACCATGTTCGTCGGTTACAACCCCACCAACTACAAGTTGTTCGTGTGGACGTTGTCCGCCGTGCTGTGCGGCATCGCGGGAGCGCTGTACGTGCCGCAGGTCGGCATCATCAATCCGAGCGAGATGCAGCCCTCGAACTCGATCGAGATGGCCATCTGGGTCGCGATCGGCGGGCGCGGCACGTTGTTCGGCGCCGCGTGCGGCGCATTCCTCGTGAACGCCGCCAAGAGCTGGTTCACGGTGGCCATGCCCGAGCTCTGGCTCTAC
>DATHEN010000448.1:0-3337 GCA_035318565.1 Polyangiaceae bacterium | reverse complement strand
CCGTGGCGGCATCGCCCATTGTCAGCAGGACCTCGATGCAGCCTTTCACCGCCCCGAGCCAGGGCGTGATCTGCCGGTCGGGATCGCTCGCATCGGGCCGAGTCGTTGCAATGCACTCTTCGAACGCCGCGCGCGCGGCTTCGAGGTTACCGCGCACCTTGAGGAACTCCGCACGCGCGAGCCGTAGAAAACCCACCCAGTTCGGGTTGCGCGCCACGATCGCTTCGGCCCGGTCCACGACCTGCTTTAGTCCGGTGAGGTCGCCGGCGATCGCGTAGGCGTGCAGCTCCGCGTACGACAGATCCGGGAACATCGGCCGCACCCGGCTTTCGAGCGCGCACACCTCCGCCTCTCGCCGCAACCGTTCGGCGCCTTCGGTATCCCCCCGCTGCAGGAGGATGCTGCGCCGTACGTAGAGTGCGTTCACACGTTGCATCGGATCGCGTTCGAGCACGCCGGCCCAGTAAGTCGCCGACGGCAAGCCGAGCCACGCTTCCAGGATACCGAGCCCGAGCGCGATGCTGGAGCGCACCACCTTCACGTACTTGAGCTCCGCGCCCGTGACGTCCCCCAAGCGCTCGTACACGTCACGCCAGCGCCGGCGAGCCCGCTCGAGCTGGCACTGCGTTGATGCTTCGCAGCTCGCGATCGCGTTTTGCCAGATCGCGAACACGATCGGTGACAGTGGAGCGAACGGCTCCAGCAGCGTTGATAGGGATCGCACGCGGCGAGCGTCATCGGAGCGCACACCTATGGCCAGCGCGATGGAGACGTAGTGCACCAGACGCTCGATCGCTTCTTGCGCGCTGTACACGCGCTCAGCTTCCGGCGTGCTCGAATACCGCTCGGAGGCGCGCGCCAGAGCTTGCATCAGACGCGCGCCCGAATCCGGCTCGTGGCACAGCTCCTTCCAGTCGGCCAGGCCCGAGTCCCGTTCGAGCTGAGCGAGCCAGGCCGGCGCGGCGCGTTCGAACACTGCATCTTGTGAGCCCAGGCTGAGCAAACACAACCACTGATGGAGGTCGAAGATTTCACGCCGTCTACGCCCCAGTCGATGCGCCGTCTCCAGAGCTCGCTCGAGCAAGAGCGCGAGCTCCGCGGGATCGATGGCGGCGTTGGCATAGAGATCCGGCGCGTGCGTGGTGGCGCCGAGCAGCTGGAACAGCTCGTCCAGCGCCTGCTGGCAGCAGCCCGCAGAAAGCAGATGGCGGATCGCGCGAACGCCGGGTTTACTTTGATAAAAATCGGCGAGCCGCCGGAAGTGTTCCTTGCGAGCAGCCGGATCCAAGCCCTGCTCGATCACGGCCACCCAGCCGTCGTGCGAGATGGTGTAGAGGCGACCGTCACTGCTCAAAATCTGTTGCGACAAGAGCTCACCGACCGCGGCATCGACTCGGTAAGGCCGTTCGTCTCCGCACAAGAGCCCGTAGTCGTCGCGCGTGAAGGCATCATGACCGGCCAGGCACTGACTCTCGGCGAGCCAGCGCGCGAGCGGTGTGAGCTGGCCGATGCGCTCGCGCATCGCGTCTTCGGCGCTGGCCGGCAAGAGCGCCCCCGAGAGCGCGGACGGCAGCGTCCAGCCGCCGGCTTCGTAGAACACCAGTGATTTGTCGAGCAGGTGCTGCGCCAGATCCACGCTCAAGCGTGGGCTGCCGTTCGCGATCCTGTGGATCTGATCGCTCAGCGAGGCCACGTTCGGTACGTCGCCGAACACCGATTTGAAGAGCAACACCGTGTCTTCACGGCTGAGTGCATCGAGTCGGTATCCGCGCGCGCAGCTTTCAATGAGCTGGCAGGCAGCAGCGGCGCTGCGCGGAGCGTCCGTGGTGAGGGAGACCGCCACGAACAGGTGCGCTGCTTCGGCCTGACTCGCGAGGGCGGCCAGCAGCGTCGCGCTCTGCTCGTCGATGCGCTGCAGATCATCCACGATAATGGCGAGCGGCTGTGCCTCGGAAGCCGCGACGAGCCAGCGCACCAGAGCGTTCTGCAGCTCGGCGCTCGCCCCGGCATGCTGCGTGAAATCCCTGAGCTCGGGAATCGCCCGCGCGCGCCGACCCGCGCGGCTCTTCTCGAACAGCAGCTTCTGAAAACCCAGGCTTTTTGCCCGGGAAAAGGCCGTCTCGGGAGACGACCTCGCGAACTGTTCGGAAAGCCGTGTCGCGAGCGAAAATGGGCGGTGGTTACCGGCGCTGGCGCGCGCGTGCAGCACCACGGCGCCCAGAGTCTTGGCTTCGAGGGCGCACGCGTGGAGCAGTCGCGAACGTCCAACGCCGCTCGGTCCCTCGACGATCACGGCGCGTCCCTTGCCCTTGAAGGCGCGCTCCATTTCCTTACGCAACGCGCGCAGAGTTTCATCACGGCCCTGCAGGATCGGCGTGGAAAGGTAGGCGCGCGGTACGCTGACGGCTTCGGCGTGCTCGATGCCGGCCACGACCGCCAGCTGCTGCATGACTTCGAAGGCGCTGCGCGGGCGCACTTGCGGTTCGATTTGCACGAGGCCGAGCACGAGCGCGTCGAGCGCTTCGGGGATCTCGTCGACGAAGCTCGACGGCGGATCGGGCGCCCGGCTCCAGGCACGCGCGAGCTGCGAGGTCTTGACCGCCTGATACGGCAGCTGCCCGGTCAGCGCGAAGTAGAGCGTGGCTCCGAGCGAGAACAGGTCCGCCCGGGGGTCGATCATGGCTCCGGAAAGAGCTTCCGGCGCGATGAACGGCGGCGTTCCCAGCACCGCGCCCAGCGCTCCGATGGGCGTGACTGCCCCGAAGTCCATGAGCTTGGCAGTGCCTGCGCGCGTATAGCCTATGTTCAGCGGGCTGACGTCGTGGTGCACGAGGCTCCGCGAATGCAAGAGCGCGAGCGACGAACACACCTCGTAGAGTGAGCGGCACGCAGCGCGCCACGGCAGCGGCGCTCGCTGGCGTAGGTCGCCGCCGTCCAGGATCTCCATCGTGTAGTACGGGCGTGCATCGGCGACGCCCCAATCGAAGACCTGAATGATGCTGGGATGCGCGAGCTGCGCCAGCGTGTGAAATTCGCGCTGAAAGAGCGTCGTGGACTCTCGAAAACGCCGACTCCCGCGCGTCACCAGCAGTTGTTTGAGCGCCTGCACCGCACCCGTGACGGAGTCCCGCACTCGGTACACGACCGCCGCGGCCCCACGACCCAGCACATCGACGACGTCGTATCGATTCGCGATGCGCTGCGCGGTCTGCTGGTTTTCGACGGGCATTGCCATGCGCGGCCACTGTGCCTGACTTTACGAGCCAAACCTTCGGCCCGAACGGAGACGGCACAGCCTCGCCGTTCGCCCAGGTCCCCGATTATGCCATCGTTGCCA
>DATHEN010000447.1:0-2437 GCA_035318565.1 Polyangiaceae bacterium | reverse complement strand
TCGCAGCGTGCGTCGATGGGTGCATCTCCGCGCGCCTGCTCCGGTGCCATGTACGCGGGGGTGCCCACGACGTCACCGGTGCGGGTGATGCGAATGTCGCTCGTGGCGGCCACGCCGAAGTCCACCAGCTTCGGCGTGACGTCGAGCTCCTCTGCGGCGTCGAGCTTGTGTTTGCAGAGGAAGATGTTGCCGGGTTTGATGTCGCGGTGAATGACGCCCGCCGCGTGCGCGGCTTCCAGCGCTTCACCGACGAAAATGCCGAGCTCCACGCTCTGCAGCAGACGCAGTGGCTCACGGCGCTGGCGCGCCGCCACGTCTTCACCGTCCAGCCACTCCATGGCGACGTACGGCAGACCCGAGTCTTCGAGAACGCCGTAGGCAACGGTCTTGACGATCCCCGGGTGATCCAGATCACTGAGAAGCTGGCCCTCGCGGGTGAGTCGAGCCTCTTCTTCGGGCGCAACACCCGCTTCCGCGGCGATGACCTTCAGCGCTACGGGCTGCTGGCTCAAGAGGTCGTAGGCGCGATACACGACGCCGACGCCTCCGCGCCCCACTTCGCGCTCTACGACGAAGCGGCCACCTACGCGGCCTTGTTCACTGGCGTCAGCACTCACGATCGACGCCGAAGCGTACTCCCGAGCGGCCCCGCGCGTCGACGGCTAGGGCGTGTATCTCCTTGGTAAACGTGCCCCAGCCTGCGCGCGTGCCCCAAATGCGCAGCGCAGTGAAATGTCCCGCCGTGTGCACTGGGAGGCGGGCTACTGGCCGTTGAGTGCTTTCCAGAGGATGTCCGGCGGGCAGAGCAGTGTTTCGACAGAGCCGATCACGACGCTGTCTCCAGGATTCAGCGGCAGCGGTTGGCGTGCTTCCATGCGGCGACCATTGATGCTCGTTCCATTCTTGCTGCCCGCATCCGCGAACTGGAAAGCGCGGTACTCGTCCATCGTGAACCAGCCGTGAAACTTCGACACGCTCGCATCGCGCAAAACGATGTCCTTGTTGCGGGCGCGACCGACCGAGATGCGCTCGAGCGACAACGCATCCACGGACGCGCGCTTACGCAACGGTACGATGAAATAGCGTGCGTCACGCAGGCGGCTGGTGAGCGCCGGCACATCGAAGCTGCTCTGCGGCGTTCCCGCGGACTTGGGTCGCGAGGCGAACCGGTGGATCTCGGTGTGGAAGCCCATGTGGTCCCCCGTCGGCTTCAACGGCGAGCGCGTCGAGGGCAGATCCGCCTGCGTCGCGGCGAGCACGGTCGCGAGATCGCCGGAGTCTTCCTTGAGGCGCACCAGTAGCAGTAGCGGATCCGGATAAAGCAGAAGGAAGCTGCTCTGGCTTCGGTTTCGTGCACTATCCACTACTTCGGACGGTCGTAGATTGTCGGCTGCTGCGCGGAGTTCCTGAAGGCCCACTTCCGCAAAGGTAGCACCACCCGGAAACTGCGGTTCCATGGACATCGTTCGGGTGCGATTCTGGCCCAAGACAGGCCCCGCGGCCGGCCGAGGCGCAGCTGGAGTGTTTCAGCTGCGGGGGGCGCGGCGCAGCGGACGGCGCTCGCGGCTGGCGCTGGCGGCGGCGGGGCGCAGCGGCGAGTCCTCATCCACGGCGCTGAAGCCCGCCCCCAGGAGATCGGAGATGGAGACACGGGTTGCCGCCGTCAGGTGTGCAGCTCGAGTCAACAGGGCATCGAGCTCCAGCTCGTTTCCCGGCCAGGTGTGGTCCAGTAGGACATGTAGGGCGTGGGCATCGACGCCGAGCGGTTCGCCGCGCTCGCGCAGGCCCGCGCGGGCCAGGCCATCGAGCACTAGCGCGCGTATGTCCTCCGGTCGTTCCTGAAGCGTCGGGAGATTGAGCTCGGCGTCGGCGATCCAGCGAGCCAAGGTGCGGCTCAAGCGCCCCTCGGCCACGAGCTCGGGCAGCGGCGCGCGCAAGGTCAGGATCAAGCCCGGCGGGAGCACGCTGGATTGAGCGCTGGGCGAAGCCCGACGCGCGACGGCCATGGCGATGTACTCCTGAACCTCGACCGGTAGCGCTGCGCCGTCGAGTAGCACCAGTGTCCCACCGTCCGCTTGAACCAGGGGAGAGGTCTCTGGATCTTGCCAAAAGCTCGGGCCTTGCAACGCAGTGAGCGTTGCGTCGCTCACGTAGAACGCTCCCGCCGCGCGCGGGCTCGCCAGATGCAGAGCCGCCGCCCACGGAACCGGATCCACACCTGCCGGGGTGACGAGCGTCACGCCGGCCGAGAGCTTGCCGAGGCGCTCGATGCGCTCGAGTGTGTCGCGCGCGCGCGGGCTATAAGCGCTGGCTTTGAGCGTTTGCACCAGTCGCTCCGCGAGGTTACTGCGTCGCCCGAATTCGTGGGCCACGATGTGCTCGAGCCGCTCGCGCTGTTCGTCGAGCTGCTCGGCGCGCGCTACGGCGGCGAGCTCGC
>DATHEN010000446.1:0-4688 GCA_035318565.1 Polyangiaceae bacterium | reverse complement strand
TGCGCCCGCTGGTGCCGCGCAGCGCGATTGAACCCGCCATGCGCGCACCGAAGTCTTCGTCGTTGTTCCGAAAGCCGTAGCCCACTACCGAGAAGCGCTGGTCCGCGGGGACCATGTCGAAAGGCGCGTACGCGAGCAGCGGCACGTCGTTGACCGGCTCGGCCAAATGGATCACCGCGATGTCCGAGCCGAGCTCGGTGAGGCTGCCCTCGACGCTGGTTTCACGCGCAACGCCGAGCACCGGCACGATACGACGCGGTTCGAGCGCGTTCGGGCCGATCAGGAAGCGCAGCTCGTCGACCGAAAACTCCTCGACGCAATGCTCTGCAGTGAGCACCATCGTCGGGGTGACGAGCGAACCCGTGCAGGTTGGGAGCACGGTGTCCAGATCGCCCAAGATGCCGATCGCGCCGATGCCATCGAGCTTGGCGCTGAACGCCGAGAAGCCGCCGATCACGTCCTGGCTCTCGTCGTTCACGGCACCCCGCGAGGGCGCGTCCGTGCAAGCGCTACACAGCGCTACGCCAACCATCAACGACGCAGAAAGAAGCGGCCTGAAACGCAAGACTTGGAACGCATTCCCCTCGCGCATGTCCACTCTCCGGCAAAGATTGATCAAACCGCGAGCACGCCCGCGTGTTCGGCACACTAGAACGAGTTTCCAGGGAACGGAAAGTCTCAGCGACGTATCGTGGTTTTCGACGCGCGGCGCTTTCCAGCGGGCCCGGAAGCTTTGCTCAATGACAGCAATTGGCGGCGACCCCGCACGAGGCGGGATTGGGCCGCAGCCACGCTGACGCCGGTGAGAGCAGAAATTTCCGAAACCTCGTGTCCGAAGCCATCATGAAGCAACACTGTCAAACTGTGCTCCGGGCGCATCCGATCGAAGAACTCCACGAGCTGCGAGAGCTCCGAGCGCGCCTCGAGGCGACTCTCCACGTCCGCGGGCTCGGGAGCATCCACGAACTCGGGAATGCTGATCATGCGCCGGCGGAACACGCTGCGTTCACGGTGCCAGACGCGCAGCGCGTCGATCGCGACACGGGTCGAGATGATCGAGGCCCACGTCGAGAGCTTGGCGGTGCCGGCGAAGCGCCCTTGCTGCAGGCTTCGCACGATGCGCTCGAACGCAGTCTGCACGAGATCGTCGTGATCGGCAGGACCGAGCTGCACGACGCGGCGGACGGCGCAATCGACCACGGGCTTCAGCTGCGCGTAGAGCGCTCCGGTATCGTGGCTGATTTCAGCTGGATTCACGGCTTGCATCGCGCGCTCCGCAGGCGCCGGCGGCGTGCAAGCAGAGCCAGCGCCGTGAACGCGAACCCGCCTGCGTAAAACCCTCCAGACAGAGGAGGCGCCAGGCTGCACAGGACGCCCCGCACTTCGCTCTCCTCGGCGGGCTCTTTCGGATCAGCGGAACCGCCGGGCGGCTCTGAAGACCTGCCGCACACCTCGCCGAGGGGTTCCCAAATTTCGGACTCGATGCCCTGCGAGCAAAGGGCGTTCACGCTCGAGCCGGCACCACAAGTGAGCTCGTCGTGGTCGTCGCAGAAGCTGAAGAGCGGACGAAAGGAGTGACCGCCATCTTCCGAAACCGCCACCGAGTAACCTTGAGTGGCTTCATCCCCGATGCTGTAGAGCTTGCCCTGCGACCAGGTCAGGCCGCGCACGGGCGCAGCCGAAATTTGTATGGGGAATGCCTCGGCAACGCCGAGCTGCACGCTCCACAGGCCGTCCTCCGGACCACCGAACCAGAGCACGCCGTCTTCCGTGAACGATGCGCCCGGCAAACCCCGCTGCGCCTGATACAAAGTCTGAAAACTCTCGCCCGCATCCGTAGAAATCAGCAGCACGTCGGCGGGGGTGAGGCTGTCTACCTGTTCATGGGCCAAGAGCACCACCAAATGCCCCGGAGCGCCCGGAACCAGGCCCACCAGACGCGGACTCGCCGACGTATCACCCGCTATCACTTTGCGTTGCCAGCTGAGCCCGCCGTCGAGCGATGACACGAGCTCCACGTTCGCCTCGCTGCGCGCAGTGACGAAGAGCTCCGCGCTGTCGGCGGAGGCGGAAACCCCGAACCCCATCAATTCCGGCGGGAGCGGCTGCCCGAGCGGCGCCCACGACGAGCCCGCATCCGTACTCGACCAGATCTGGTTTTGAAAGCCTTCGCCATTGGGTGCGCTGTTGAGCGCGAGCAAGCTCGTCTCCGACGGCGCCTCCACGTCGGCAATGAAGACGGGACCCGGCGGCGCCCACGTCGACCATCCACATCCGTCGACCGAGCTGGCAGTGCCACTATATCCCGTCGAGACAATCACCGATCCGGCGCGCGAGTAGTGCCCGGGATACGCTTCCGTGTCGTCGTAACCCATGGCTTCTTGGCAGACGTGCAGGAACGTGGAACCGCCATCGCGAGTGATGTAGTAGCCCCCAAAACGTGTGGCGATCACGATCCGTTGCGGATCCTCCGGGTGCACGAGCACGCGTTCCACGGTCGGCATGCGCGGCGGATGACTGGCGAGCGCTGGCGGCGCAGCCAGCGTTGCCGCCAGCACGAAACACGCCACGACCGGCACACCCTTTTCGTAGATTGCGTCCCTCACCGAGCTCGTAGAGGTGTAGCTTCCGGCGCCGCATCTGTCCACAGCACCCCGACTCGGATCGAGCACGATTTGCGCTCTCGAAGCGCTCTCGCTTGTCTTGAATTGAGAGCGCACAGCGCACGCTTGCGAGTATGTGACTGGTGCCAACGCGATGACACCCGAGCATTCGCGAGTTACGCGTGTCGATCATTAGAATTTTTCAACTCCACTGGGATGCACGGGCACGCTTCGGCACTGTTGACCACCTCATTTCAGGCTGACCCACTTATTCGAGGGGTGACGAAAATTTTCGGTGCTCAGCATTTTGCTGCCTGCTGAACATGACGTCGCTCGACTAAGTACGGAGCTGGTAAGCTGTCTGCTGTTCGTGCCGTTCTGGCGGCCAGCACCGCGCACGTTTCGAGTAGATCGCGGGGGCAGACGCAAACGACTAGGAGACCTCATGAAGAAGAGCCCGCACCGCCGCACCTTCCTCGCTTCGCGACTTTCACTCGTCGCGTTGCACTTGGCGCTCGCCGTAGCGTCCAGCGCCTGTTCGTCCACCTCGAACGATCCCGGGCACGAGGAAGCCGCGACGCTCAGCGGTGAGCTGAAGCGTGTGGTGATCAGTGATCCGGATCAGGGGATCACGGGCTACGAATTCTTCGTGGAGCGCGGTGACGGCCGCTGGGTCGAAATCGTCATGGACGACGTGCCCGAGGAAGCCGTCAATCGCACGGTCCGGCTCGCCGGCGAAATGGGCGCGGACGGCCGTTTCCGCGTGTCCGACATCGTGATTGCCGACGAGGGTGCGGGTCAGATCGAGCAGGCTTTGATCGCGCCGTCACCCAAGCGCATCGCGGTGCTGCTCTTGAATTTTCGGAACGACACGACTCAACCGCGCGACATCGCCAGCATGCGTGACACCATTTTCACGGGCGCCGCATCGAGCAACGCTTACTTCAAGGAAGTCTCGTTCGGTGTGCGCAGCTTGATCGGGAAGAACCAGGCGGACGGCGACGTCTACGGCTGGTACACGCTGGACGTCGACAACACGCCCTGCAACTACTCGGCGTGGGGCACGGAAGCACGCGCCAAGGCCGCCGCCGCGGGGGTCGACCTGAACGGCTACGATCACATCGTGCACTACTTCCCGCGCGCTTCGAGCTGCTCGTTCTCCGGAGTCGCACAGATGCCAGGTCGCTACAGCTGGATCAGCGGCAGTGGCGCGCAAACCATCGCGCACGAGATCGGCCACAACTTCAGCCTGCACCACGCGAGCGCGTACGTGTGCACTGAGAACGGCGCGCGCGTGTCCGTGGGTGGCACCTGCACCCTCGACGAATACGGCGATCCCTTCGACGTGATGGGCCGTGGCTACCGTCATTTCAGCGCTTACCAGAAGGGGCGCCTCGGCTGGCTCGAACCGAGCAACATGGTCACGAGCTCGGACGGCGTGTTCAACGTCGTGCCTCTCGAAACGAAGTCGGACGGCGTGCAGTCACTGCGCGTGCCCATCCCCGGCACTTCGGAGTTCTACTACGTCGAGACCCGCAAGGTCTCCGGCTTCGACAGCTTCCGAACGACCGATCCGGTCGTCAACGGCGTGCTGATCCACCGCGCCACGGACTACGCGACACGCGTGCGTCCGGCCCTGGTCGATACGGTGCCGAGCACCACCACGTTCACGGACGCCGCTTTGACGGTGGGTCGCACCTTCTCGGACCCGAGCGCCAATGTGTCCATTACACTCACCGCGCTATCGGCTAGCGGCGCCACCGTACGCGTGGGCAACGGTTCGGGCGGTACGGGCGGAACCGGTGGCACGGGCGGAACCGGTGGCACGGGCGCCGGTGGCACGGGCGGCGGCGGCACGGGCGGCTCCGCAGGTACGGGCGGTTCCGGCGGCACGGGCGGTTCCGGACCTTCGTGCGCCGCAGGTGAAACGGCGTTCGGTGGACACTGCTACGCCTCCTCGGGCGCATCGGCGTTCAACTACTCGCAAGCGGTGTGGTTGTGCGCGGTCTACGGAGCGGGCTGGAACCTGGTGCAAATCAACAGCGCCGCCGAGAACCAGTTCGTCTCGGGCCTGGTCGGCAGCCG
>DATHEN010000445.1:0-5805 GCA_035318565.1 Polyangiaceae bacterium | reverse complement strand
CAACCAACGCTCCTGCCACCCCCCAGAGCCACGTCCAGAACACCAGCCAGACGAAAATCACGAGCGGGCTGACGCGGAACGCGCGCCCCAAAATCAGGGGCGTGATGAAATTGCCCTCGATCGTGGTGAGCAGCAGATACGAAAGCGGCGGCAAGGCCGCCTGCCACACGTCCGAATACGTGACGAACGAGACGATGCCGAGCAGGCACATCGTGGCGAGCGCGCCCAGATAGGGCACGTAATTCGAGAGCGCGCCAACGATGCCCCAGAGCCAGGGGTTGGGCACGCGCAGCGCCATCAGCGTGAGTGTCGTGGCGACTCCCAACGCCACGTTGATGAGCGTGATCGTGCGCAAGTACTGGCTCATCCGCCGCTCGACTTCATTCAGCACCGAAGCCGTGCGCTCGCGTTCGCTCAGGTCGGGCAAGAAGCGGAGCAGGCGTTCGAGCAGCGTGTCCCCGTAGATGAGCATGAAGTAGAGCGCGAACAGCAGCACCAGAGCCTCGGCGGCAAACTCCGTTATCCCGCTGACCGCTTCATCGAACCAGCCGCTCTCCTGTACGGCCACTTGAGCGCCAGGCTTCTCGGCTTTGACTTGCGTGGCGCGCTCGACACGCTCGGCGATTTTCGTGACCCGCTCCACCGGCTGCCGCAGCGGGCGCACGCGCTGCTCGAGTGTTCGGAGGGCGTCGGGCACGCGGCGGACCCAGATCGCGGCGGGCTCCGAGACCTGCACGCCCGCCGTCGCAATCACCGCGAGCAGACCCGCCACGACCACGGTGCTCGCGAGCACCTTCGGAATTTTGGCAAAGCCGAGCAGCCGCACCAGCGGACGCAGTAAAAAGTACAGCATGCTCGCCAGCGCGAGCGGGATGCAGATGCTCCGCGCGATGTACAAGACACCGCAGGCGGCGATCAAGAATAAACCCGTGGTGGCGGCGGCTCCGAGCCCGGGCCGGCGATCGACCAACGTGGCCAGACGATGGGTCAGCGAGGGACGAACGCTGGCTTCAGGATCGCTGGGCTCAAGGCTCGACATGCTGCTCCCGAGAATGCCGAGGCCGAACTTGCCGCGTCAATCCGGTACGTTCACGTGAATCTGGCCTTTACCCACCACGACGCACTGGCCACCGACGCGGATCGACGCGAAACGCTCGCCGTCCATTTCCGCGGAGACGTGAATGAAGCTCGGACGCTCGATTTCGATGCCCTGCTCCACGATGAGCTGAGCGCGCGGATCCGGTTTGATGACGCCGTAGCGAATCAGATACGCGGCGAGCGGACCTGCGGCACCTGCCGTGGCAGGGTCTTCGTACACGCCGAGTCCGGGCGCAAACATGCGCGCGTGGGCGGCGCATTCTGGAAAGCGCGTCTCCAAACTGAACGGCAGCACGTGCGGATGCGGCGAGTGACGCAGCATGCGATCCCAGATGTCGATGCGAAAGCGGATGCGAGTCATCGCCTCCAGATCCACGATCGGTACGACGAGGTAGGAGACGCCGCACGCAATGCTGTGAATCGGCCCGGCCGCCAGGTGAATCGGCTCGAGCCCGAGCATGGCGGCCACGGCTTCACGTTGCTCGAAGATGGGACCGAACTCGGGCAGCGGCAGCCGCACGGTGATCATGGGAGCTTCCATGAGCACCGAAACCGGTCCGATGCCTTCTTCGAACACGACACGCTGGCGTGCCGTCTCACGGCGCACCCGCTCTTCCAATGCCAGGGCGTGCGCGGTGCCTATGGTGGGGTGCCCGCCGGACGTGACCTCGGCGAGTGGAGTGAAGATGCGAACCCACGAATGGTGAGAACGGTCGCGCGCAGGCAGCACGAACGTGGTCTCCGAGAGATTCAGCTCGCGCGCGATGCTCTTCATCTGCTCGTCGCTGAGACCCCGTGCGTCCGTAAAAACCGCGAGAGGATTACCCCCGAACGGCACGTTGCTGAAAACATCCAGCAGATGATAATTGTACGTCTTCATGGATGGCTCTCGAAGCAGCTTGCGCAAACTTCAATGCCATCCCACGCGCGGTGTGTCTATGCCGATGCTCGGCAGGCCCGTACTTCTAGTCCCCGCAGCCAGAGACCTTGACGTTGCGCTGAAATACCTGGTTTCTCGAGATGTTCTCGGATCCGACTGTTCGGGTCCGGCGACTTCTCACAGAAGTGCTAGTTCAAGCGGCCGAGCTTGCGAGGGAATCTTCAGCTGCCACGCATTCGTACGCGATCGGGCATTCCACGATCGCAACATAGGGCCGTGACTCTGCGTTCAACGTGACCACTGCGGCGCCCTCCACGTGGCACGCAAAAGGTTCCTTCAACGCGCCGACCGCCACGCCTTCGTAAGCGGCCAGGCCTGCCGCCTGCGCGAGCGCGTCGTACGTCCATCTGCCGTCGGGATCGGCGAAAAAGTCCGCGGGGATCCGTTCGAGCGGGAGGTCGTAGCAAGCGACGTGCATGCCGCCTTCCGTGACCCACTTTGCGAGCAAGCCCGCGCGCCGCGTGCGCTTGGCCGCGCGTTTACTGGGATTGGCCATGTCTTCGTCTCCACACGCGCGAGCGGCGTGCAGAGACGTACTTAACCCAAACCTGAACACATGAACAGGTCCATTCGACAGTCACCGAGAGCCCGAAGCTTCCCCCGGTCACGGACACGGATTCCACCACAATCAGGTGCCCCGCGGACACGTTGCTGAGCTCAAGCTTCGAAGCGAAGCCATGTACCCGGCCGCCGCGTCGTCATTACAACCGAGCGGCTGCGCCGTGGCATCGGGGCACGCGCCGGCACGAGGTAGACGGCGGTGTCGGAGTCCTGGCTGATATGCAGCCCTCATCTGGCACCGAAACTCCAACTTGCAGCCTGGAATCGATCTGACTCGGAGTTCCCGCCGCGGAGGAACTATGCTTCGATTTCGCGGTACGTAGGGATGCTCGCGGTCGCCGTTGCGTTGGGCGCTTGTGGCGGTGAAGACGACGAGCTGGCAGATGTCGATTGTTCGGGAACCGTGCCGACGTACACGGAGCTGCAGAGCGGCGCGCTGAGCGTGTGTTCGAACTGTCACAGCTCGACGAAAACCGGTGCGGACCGGGTGAACGCGCCGACCAACGTCAACTTCGACACGTAGAGCAGCAGGGTGTCGTTGTTGCCGCTCGCCGTGACTTCGATACGCTTCAGCGTCGCGCTCGTGACCGGTCGTTGCACGCGGCACCGTTCTGCAGGATCGCCGAGTCCGCTGCTCGCTTCGAGATGATCGCCGTTTCACCCGCGGCGATCGTGACGGTCATGAGACCGTCGACACCACGAACGTGCACGGGGCCGCCAGTGGCGTCAGGTTCTCTTGAATCGCAGTGGCGACTTCGCCGGCGAGGCTGATGCCCCTGATCGGGCGAGATGCTCACGCCTTGCGCAGACTTTTTTCGCCACGATTCGAGGACTTCCGAGCGCGCGCTGCTCCGAACGCGTGGCGGCGGCAGTACGGCAGCGGGCGCCCCCGGAGTTAGAGACACCCGGGCACCCATCAGGGCCTATAAAGCTTTTATTGACCCGGCCGTTCGAGCAGTTCGGGCACGCAAAGTAGAGGGTGTCGCCCAGAGCGGCGGCGTAAGCACATGAAAAGCCACGACGTACAGAGGTCCACACCGGAGCGTCAGCTCCCAGGTGGACGCATAAAAGGTGTGGCCCTGGGCGAATTCGCCCGCTGGTGTGGCGCCAAGCACCGCGCGCGTTTCGAAGCTGCGCTCAGGCGGCTTCCCGCCCACCTCGTCGCACAGCTGGATGTGCAGAACCCCACACTCGGACTCATCGCGACGGATTGGTACAGCACGGACCTGATACACGCCTTTTTCGACGCGCTTCTGCACGGGCTCTCGGCAGAGCAGCGACTCGAGTTCTTCCGTGAGGGGACGCGAGCCTTCACCCGCCAGACCATGAACGGCGTGCACAAGGGTCTCGCGCAGATCTTGGGAACTCCCGAGCGCTACGCGCTGCACGCGCAACGCATTTGGAGCACTTACTACGACAGCGGCGTGTACACGATCGAGTCGCTCGGCCCCACCGCCGCGCTTTGCACGGTGGAGCGCTGGCGAGCCCACCACCCGAGCACGTGCCTTTATACCTGGGGCGCGATCGGCGCCGTCTACGAGTCCATGGGACTCAGCGGCGTCGAGGTAGATCGACAGTCTTGCGTGTCGGAAGGCGCATCGGCGTGCGCCTTCGAAGTGCACTGGGAACGCTGAGCGAACCCGCTCCGAGATAACCGCACTACTTCGCCAGGGTTGGCGCCGGCGGGCGACCGAACGATCTGGCGAAGTAATGCTGACCGCCTCTCAGCGGGCGGCCTTGTCTTTCTTCTTCTTTTTCTTTTCCTTCACGGTCAACTTCGGCTTGTTCTGCGTTTTCGGCTTCTGCGTTCCCTTGGGCATGGTCGACTCCTCGCAGTACTGCGGTCACACCAGAGTGGCGCCACATTGTACCCTCGTTGCAGGAAGCGGGGTAGTTCTCGCGCCTATCAAAGCGCGCGAGCAAGCGCCCCGCCGGCGCCCGCCCATTGCCGCGTGGCGCGCAGCTCGGCGTTCACCCGCTCGAGCCAGACCTTTTGGCGCGTGGGCTTGTAACCGAGGGACGTGTCTTCGTCGAAGGCCCGATTCTGGTCCACGATCTCCTCGACCGCGTCCTGCAATGCCTCGTTCAGGGCCTCTTCCGCGTGGCGTTCCACGGCTTCACGTGTCGAGCCTTCGCTCTCCATGTCCCGCATGATCCCGGCCGAGTCGGCGTTCAAGCGCCGCGCTCCGAGCTCGTACAAGGCGAAATGGATCTGCTCGTGCTCGAGCACGTAGTCCGGCGCAAAAGCCGCGACTTTGTCGTTCCACCATGAACATTTGCGATCCATGAGCGCCTGAAAGCGCAAGCGCTTGGCGATCAGGCGGTAGCTCGTCTCGCCGTCCGTCGAACGCTGCCAGTGGATCAGCATGCGCATGTCGGGGGTAGTCAGTACCTGACCGCATGTGGCGGCGCCCACGCGGTCGGCAACCTGGGCGAAGGGGCCCGGGGCTTCGGTTCCCTTGAAGTCCGAGCGGCTGAGCGCGCGGTAGCGAATCCCGTCCTCGAGCACCGCCGCGCTCGGGTCAATCAGCTCACCAGAGGGTGCCGCGGAATCCGGCAATCGAGCGCAGCCAAAGACCAAGAGAGCGCTCGCTCCGAGCCACGTCCAAATCGACCGCACGGGTGGTTAGCTTAGCAACCCGCAGCACCCGTTCAATGAGCAGGACAGCAGCCGCGGCAGCGAAGCGGCCGGCCGTTCACGAAGACACGGCTTTGCCCATGACGTGATAGCCCTTGTCCACGTAGACCGTCGCACCCGTGATGCCACTCGCCAATGGGCTCGCGAGAAAGGCCGCCACGTTGGCGACCTCCTCCGGAGTGAGAGCCTCGGTTAGAGGTGAATTTTTGGCGTAATATTCGATGATTTCTTGGATGATCCCGGTCACGCTTGCCGCTCGCGAAGCGTACGGGCCGGCAGAAATCGTGTTGACCCGCGCCCCCCAGCGCCTGCCCGATTCGAAGGCGAGCACGCGCGTATCGCTCTCCAGCGCGGCCTTTGCCGAAGACATGCCGCCGCCGTAGCCCGCGATCACTCGCTCGCTCGCGAGATAGGTGAGCGAGAGCACGGAGGCCCCGGGTCTGAACAGCGGCCCGAGGTGCCGCAGCATGCTGACGAGCGAATACGCGCTCACGCTCAGCGCGGAAAGGTATCCGGCGCGGCTGGTCTCGATCAGCGGCTTCGCGACTTCGGGACCGTTCGCCAGGGA
>DATHEN010000444.1:0-2227 GCA_035318565.1 Polyangiaceae bacterium | reverse complement strand
TTCCCAGATCGCCTGCAGCGTGCCCTGCGCCACTTCCGGCTGATAAGGCGTGTACGCCGTGTAGAACTCGCTGCGCAAAAGCAGCTGATCCACCGCGGGCGGGACGTGGTGTGCGTACATGCCGGCGCCGAGAAAGCTGAGCATCCCGGTGGCGGTATTTTGCCGGCTCAGCTCGCGCAGATGGCCCATCAGCGCGGCTTCATCGAGCGCTGCGGGGACGTCGAGCTGACGCCCGAGGCGTGCCGCTTCGGGGATCGTTTCGAACAGGGCGTCGAGCGACGGCCGGCCGATCGCCTGCAGCATCTGCTCGATTTCTTCGGGAGTGTGCGGGAGGTATCGCAGCATGGTCGTGATGGGCTCGCTGCCTCGGGCCAGAGGTCAGTGTTCGGCGCTGTCCAGGAGCTTGGAGTACGCAGGCGCGTCGAGCAAGCCGTCGTAAGCCTTCGCGTCCGCGGGCTCTACCGCGATCATCCAGCCCTTGGACCAGCAATCTTCGTTGATGAGCTCGGGCGCATCCACGAGCGCGTCATTCACGCGCGTCACGCGGCCGCTCACGGGCACGAACAGGTCGCTCAACGTCTTGACGCTTTCGATGGTGCCGAAGCCCTTTCCGGCTTCGATGTTATCGCCGGCTTTCACGTCGATGTTCACGAGCGTGATGTCGCCGAGCTGATCGACGGCGAAAGCACTGATGCCTACCACGAGCTCTTTGCCCTCGAGCTTCGCCCACTCGTGGTCCTTCGTGTACTTGCGGTCGTCCTTTACGTCTTTCGCTGCGCTCATCCGGGCATCTCCCTTTAGCTTGGGCTGGGCTTACTGCGTTTATAGAATGGGGTGGGCACGATCCGCGCGGCAACCGATTTACCGCGGCAATCCACGGCGAATTCACTGCCGATCGCGGCCAGCTCCGGAGGCACGAACCCGAGGCCGATGCTCTTACCGAGCGTCGGCGATGGCGCGCCCGACGTGCAGACGCCGATCCGTTCACCCGCGCTCGATAGCAGTGGATAGCCGTGGCGCGCCACGCCGCGTCCGGTCATTTCGAAACCCACGAGCGCGCGGCTCGGAGCGCGCGCTTTCGCGTCCAACAGCGCTTGCTTGCCCACGAAGTCGGGCTTGTCGAGCTTGACCGTCCAGCCGAGCCCGGCCTCGAGCGGATGAATCGTTTCGTCGATTTCATTGCCGTACAAGGAGAGGCGCGCTTCCAGGCGCAGCGTATCGCGCGCGCCGAGCCCCACCGCGGAGATCTCGAAACGCTCGCCCGCTGCCAGCAGCGCCCGCCACAGCGTGGCGGCGTGCTCGGTTTTGCAGAACAGCTCGACGCCGTCTTCTCCCGTGTAGCCCGTGCGCGCGATCACGGCCGGCACGCCAGCGACGGACCCATTCGTGAAGCGAAACGGACGCAGATTTGCCGCCACGTTGCTGACGCTGGCACCTGCGCCATCGAGCGTCTCGAGCGCGCGCGGTCCCTGCAGCGCGATCAGCGCGGTTTGGTCGCTCACGTCGCGAAAATCGCAGTGATTCTGCGCGGCGCGCTCGAAGTGCGCGGCCATCTTCGGACGATTCGAGGCGTTGCACACGATCAAGATGCGCTCGGCCGAGTGCCGGTACACGATCAGATCGTCGAGCACCGTACCCGCAGCATTGCAGCAACAGGTGTACATGGCCTGGCCATCGGCAACGCGCTCCAAGTCATTGGTGACCTGATAATTGACGACCGCGAGCGCATGCTCGCCGCTGAGCTCGAGCTCGCCCATGTGCGATACGTCGAACAGACCGGCGCGTGTGCGCACGGCTTGATGCTCAGCGGCGATGCCCTGGTACTGAACCGGCATTTCCCAGCCGGCGAACGGCACGAGCCGGGCTCCGAGCCGGCGATGTTCCTCGTAGAGAGGAGTGCGAAGTAGGGTTTCCGTCACGCCGCTGGCCGACGTTTCCTGTTCGGTCACGAGTCACCCGCTGACATCGCCCTCGACGTAGCCGTTTCCTCGAGCGAGGACAATCGCGGAGCTCACCGTGCCGGCTCCGCCTCGCCGCGGCCTGGGGGAAACGGGTTGATCCACAGGTTTTGACCCGCCTGGCGGTAGATCGTCAGGCGCGCGAAGTCGATGCCGAGGCTCGCGGTGAAAGTCCGCGAGTCGTGGGTGCCGACCATGGCGCCCAAGCTCAATGTGACGCCCCACGGGGCGCCCAGCACGAGCGATCCGGCGCCACCCGTCGAACCTTG
>DATHEN010000443.1:0-3267 GCA_035318565.1 Polyangiaceae bacterium | reverse complement strand
AATTCGGCCATCAGGGCGGGCGTGGAGAGAAACATTTCGTCGTCCAAGTGTTGGAAACGCGGACCGCGCAGCTCGCCGGCTTCACGGCCCTGGCGATGACCCTGGAGGTCGCCAACCTGAGTGAGCTGAGGAGCTCGAACCAGGCCAAGCGCAGGCGGGCCAAGGTGGTGCTGATCCGCGCTGGGCTAGCGCACCGGGTACCGGCCAGCGATTCCGAGTTTCCCGCAGTGCTCGTCGCCGGCTATGCGAACCGCCCCGAGTTCTTCCAACAGCACTTGCCCGAGTTCCACGCATTCCTGGAACGCATAGTGCTGGACGAACGCTCCGGATATCGCGAGTCAGCGAGCCTGTGACAGCACGGGCCTCGGGCTGCAGGTGGCATCCAGCGCCCCCTGAAGTAGGATTGAAGAGGTAGTCGGGTCGTACGAAACATGCTGCCGCACGAGCTGTTGAGAGAGATACGCGAAACGTCGCGAGAAGCGTTCGTCTCGAGATATCCCGAGCCGTTCTTGCTCGTGTTCGGCCACGAAGTCGACAATCTCGCCAGCGATCCACCTGCAGCGACGGAAACCGGAACCAACGCGCCTTTCACGTTCCGAACCTTCACGGGCTACCCCGGGAGCACGACTCCCGGCGGAGAGCTGCGCGAGGTGATCTTGGTATCCAAGCGCGGTTCCAATCCTTACCCGGAACGCGTGTCCGTCGGCAGGGCGCGCAACTGCGACATCGTGCTGCGCAATCGCTCCGTTTCGAAGCTTCACGCGCACTTCAGGCACAAGGGTGGCGGCGCGCTGGAAATCGTCGATCTCGGTTCTTACAACGGAACATGGCTGAACGGCGCGCAGCTCGACGCCCATGTAGGTGAAGTGGTCGCGAGCGGGGACGAGCTCTTGTTCGGAAGCGTCTCCGCGCAGCTCTTGGATGCGGAGACACTGTACGACATGCTGCGCACGACGAGCAGCAGTCGAATTCCCCTGCCCTGAGTAGCTTTCGTAGGCTTGACGCCGACTCGAGGTCGTATTCGAGCGTGCGCGCTGGGAAATTTTCGATTCAGAGTTAAACTCCAAAGGGAGCGTACCGTTTTCAGTGCAAGCGCGCGCGAGCAGTGCTCGCGGACAGACGGGGGCAGGCTCGGATAACCCAGGTTGATCGCTGTTCTAGTGATAGAATTCAGAAAATGCCCCCAGCCGTGTTCGCGGACGACGACATAGACACGCCGACACCAGAGGCACTCGCGGCTGCGGAGCCGCTCACGGGCCAGTACGTCCAGCGCACGGGTCCCATCGAGCTCGACCGTTTCGGGCAAATGGTCGGAAGCGCCAGCACGTCGCGTTCCTTCTTCGCGCTGCTCAGGCGCGCCGCTGCGACGCAAGCCACGGTTTTGCTCGAAGGCGAGACGGGAACGGGCAAGGAGGCATCGGCAGAGGCGATTCATCACGAGAGCAATCGCACTGGCGGCCCGTTCATCGTGGTCGATTGCGGAGCGATCCCTCCGCAGCTCCTCGAGAGTGAGCTGTTCGGCTACGAGCGCGGCGCATTCACCGGTGCGGTGGCGCCGCGCCAAGGCGCATTCGAAGCGGCCTCCGGCGGCACGATCTTCCTGGACGAAATCGGGGAGCTGAGCATCGACTTGCAGCCGAAGATCTTGCGCGTGCTGGAGCGCCGCCACGTGAAGCGCATCGGCAGCAACACGTACGCGCCCGTGGACGTGCGGGTGATCGCTGCAACGAATCGCAGCCTGCGCACCGAAGTCGCCGAGAAACGCTTTCGCTCGGACTTGTACTATCGACTCGCCGTGCTGCGCGTCACTCTGCCGCCGTTGCGCGAGCGCATGGGAGACATGCCGTTGCTCGTCGAGCACATGCTCACGATGCTCGGTGTCGCGGATTCACCGCAAGCCGATGCGCTGCGCGCCCCGGAATTCATCGCGAAGCTGGCGCACTATCGCTGGCCCGGTAACATCCGGCAATTGCGCAACTACCTCGAGCGCTGCATCGCGCTCGGGGACATCACGTCTCCGCCTGGCGCAGACAGCATCCCGCCGCCCGAGCATGAGAAAGAGCAGCAGCAGCCCATCGCGCTCGATCAGCCGCTGCGAGTGGCTCGCGAGCAGTGGCTGAATCGCTTCGAACGCCGCTACCTGGAAGGCATGCTGCTCCGACACGGAAATAACGTCAGCGCCGCAGCGCGCGCCGCAGGCGTGGACCGCATTCATTTCTACCGCTTGCTCTGGAAACATGGGCTGCGAACCCAGGAGACGGAACCGAGCAGTGGAAAGGCAAGGGGAGCACGCGATGCCGGCCACTGATCATCTGGACAAACCGTTGGCGCGATTCCGCCTCACCTCGAGCGGCAACAACATCGATCTCGAAGTCGGCGCCAGACTGATCGGGAGAGCGCCCGAATGCGATCTGATCATCGAAGACCCGCTGGCGTCTCGACATCACGCGCGCATCACTTGTGACATCGGCGAAGCGCTGTTCGAAGATCTCGGCAGCCGCAACGGATCCCGCATCAATGGCGAGCTCGTCGCGGAGCCCCGCTTGCTCGAACACGGCGACCGCATTCAAATCGGCTCGCGGGAGCTGATCTTCCAGAAAGAGTCCGCCTTCAGCGAGGTGCGCATCCCCGTGGCGCGACGCGCGACGGGCTCGGCAGCGAGCGACGTCCCCGAGGCGCCGGCGGCCAAATCGGCACGTTGGGCCGTCGAGGAGCAAATTACTCTGGTCGCTTGGGTCGAGCCCACGCAGGATGCCTCTACGCGCTGGCCACTCGAGATGCTCGTCGAGCTGCTTGGAAAAGCCATGCTCGCGGGCCGCTATCGAGACGTCGCAGGAATCATGGAGCAGGCTGCCATGAGCGTGGACCGGGCGCTCGACGCCGAGGAGCCGCTGGCCCTGACCGAGCTCGACGCCCTGCGGGATGCCGCTCACTGGCTCTCGAGCTTCCAGCAGGCCGACAGCTGGTTGCGCTGGATGGCGGCGGTTTATGCGCGTGCGGGTTATCCGCGCGAGCGCGCCGGCCAGATCAACAAGCGCCGTAAGCACTGACGGTCACGGCCCACGGCCGGCTCTAACTGGCGGTTGCCAGAGCGCGAAAGCCGTCTGACTCGACCACGCCGTCCGCGTTCTGTTGCGCAGCCCAGCCTTCCACGTTTAGAAGCGGGCCGCCGGTGACTTCCTGCCCGCCGGACGAGCCGCTCAGCGTGGCTTCCTCGGCGTGCAGCGAGATGTTCACGTGAACCCGCGCGTCGGCATTGTCCCGCTG
>DATHEN010000442.1:0-5601 GCA_035318565.1 Polyangiaceae bacterium | reverse complement strand
GCGCTCCAGCTGAACGAGCAAGTATTCGATGTCTGCCCAGGTTGCGCCGAACAGATCGCGCACGTAGGCGGCTTCGGGCTCGAGTTCGACGACGGCGTAGGCGCACAGCGCACGCGAGCCGCGCTCGAAGCACGTGAAGACGCGCCCCTTGAAACCGGGCTTTGCAGAGAATCTCCAGTTCAAGAATGCGGCGGTACGCTGGCCGCGGACCGGCACGCCCAGGAGCGAGGCTCGTTCGAGCGTGTCGAAGCGCTCGTCGAAGCGCTCGAGCCACTCACTGGCGTAGCGCCGGCTCGGCACGAGCGAACTGGGTCGGCGCAGCGGTGCGAGCGTGTTCAAGCCTCTTGCCAAGGCATGCGCGAGCGCTGGCCTTTTCAGATAACGGTCGAGGTAAGGCGCATAGTCCAGCACTCGCACGAAACGGCAAACCGTGCCGAGCTCGCTGAAGCCGAGCCGCCGGAACACCGGCACTGCCTTCTGATTGGGAAAACCGTATACGAATGCGGCGCTCTGCCGCGCAGCGTCGGCAGCCGTGCGCTGGAGCGAGAGCGCGGGGAACAGGCTGCGATGCGCCTTGTGCACGAAGAAATCGCCGAGCAGAGCGCCGGCGACCTCGCCCGATTCGACGCGAAAGTGACGCAGTCCGACGCCGGTGGCGCCGACCAGATCGGCGTCCCCACCGTGCACGAGCACGAAGCAGCGATTGGCCCGCTCGGTGTCACTGCGGTAGTACCAGCGAAACGTATTTTCGAGCTCGAAGGGTTTGCTGCGGGTCTGTTTCCACAAATCGAGGACGCCTGCTTCGACGTCCTCGGGTGCGACTTGTCGAGCTCGGTACGCAGCGTTCATGACTGCGCGGCAGCGTCACGCGCTGCAGTGCTTTCCGGACTCTCGTGCAAGAGCAGGGGAGCCGCGTGCAGGTAACGCGCCGAGCGCCGCTTCGCCTGGATGTCCTGGTAGACGTGGTTCATCACCTCGGGCGGGACTCCGGCTCCGGAGGCGGCGAGCTCCGCGGGAACGCCGCGATCGAAAGCCCAGAGCGCGCGGTCCATCTGCCGATAAGGCAGCGCGAAGAAGAACTCGTCCTGCCCTTGTGGCAGCGTGTACGTGTCGGTAGTCGGCGTGCTGTCACACACGGCCGCCGGCAAATCGAGAAAGCGTGCCAGCGCGTACACCTGCGTCTTGTACAGGTGCGCGATCGGCTTGATGTCCGCGGAGCCGTCTCCGTTTTTGACGAAGAATCCCTGGTCGTACTCGAGCCGATTCGGCGTGCCGACGACCGCGTAATTCAGGCGGTCGGCATGAAAGTATTCGACGCTCTTGCGCACACGTTGCTTGTAGTTGGTGGCGGCGACGATCGAGAGATACTGATTGAGGCCGAGGCGAGCCTCGTGCTCCACGCCGTGTGGATCCTGGGCCACTAGCTTGAAATGGTTGAAGCGGCCCGCGAGCCCTCCGGATATGACCACCTTCTGCTTCCAGCCCGCGCGGTAGCCGGGGATGGACTCGGCGATCGCGCGATCCCGGGTGCCGTAGCAGTCCAGCGCTTCGAGCGTGCTGGTGATGTCCTGCACCCTGTAGGCGATGCCGAGTCGTTCGGCGACCGCGCGCCCGAGCTCGAGGCTGGCAGCGCTCGATTCGCGCTCCGGCATCAAGACGCCGAACACCTTGGCGGCGCCGAGCGCCTTCATGCACAACGCTGCGCACACGGAGCTGTCCACGCCGCCGGAAATTCCCATTACGGCGCCGCGCCGACGCAAATCGCTGCTCAGACGCGCGCGAATGAAGCCGCAAATGCGTTCGACTTCGCTTTTAGGATCGAAGCTCTCGAACGGTTCGTGTTTCATGCCGTTTCAGGACGCCTTCATGAACCTGCGTCGCAGTGTCTTGCCGGACGCGGTCCTGGGCAGCGCGACGACGAGCTCGACGCGCCGGGGCAGTTTGTGAGCGCACAGGCGCGCGCGGCAGTGGCGCTGGACTTCTTCCACGCTGAGCGGCGAGCCGTGACGCGTTTGGACGCGGGCCGTGATCACTTCGCCCATGATGTCGTCGGGCACGCCGGTCACGACGGCGTCTTCCACGTCCTCGAGCTCGCACAGTACTTCTTCGATCTCGTGTGGATTGACGCGATGGGCGCCGGTCTTGATGATGTCGGTACGCCGGCCATGCAGATGTAAAAAGCCTTCACCGTCGAGGTAGCCGAGATCCCCGGTCTTGAGCCAGCCGTTCTGCAGAACGGCGGCGGTCGCCGCGGGATCTCGGTAGTAGCCGAGCATCACGCTGGGACCGCGCGCATACACGTCACCGATATTACCGATCGAGAGATGCTCGCCCGCTGCGCCGCGGACCTCGACCTGCACGCCGGGAATGGCTCGGCCGACGGAGTTGATGCGCCCTTCCAGGAGCTCTGCGGGCAGGCACGTCAAGCGGGCGGTGGCCTCCGTTTGCCCGTACATCACGAAGACTTCCACGCTGGGCAGCAGCGAGTGTAGCTTCACCAGCTCCAGCGGCCGGCACGTTCCGCCCGCCAAGGTGATGCGGCGCAAGCTCGATAGGTCGCTCGAACCGAGCGCGCCGCAGCGGAACAACAGCGGCAGCATGGAAGGTACGAGCGGCAAGCTCGTCGCGCCCTGCTCGGCGATGCGCGCGAGCAGTTTTGCCGGATACACGGTACGCTCTTCCAGAATCAGCGTGGCGCCGACGGCGAGGTGGCTGTGCAGCACGGACGCACCGTACGCATAGAAGAACGGCAAGCTGACCAGACAGCGTTCGTCGCTCGTGAGCGCGAGCGCCTGCACGATGCTCTCGACGTTCGCGAGTAGGTTCCGGTGGCTCAGCATCACGGCCTTGGGCTCCGCCGTGGTTCCCGAGGTGTAGACCAGCGCCGCCAATGAATCGAGGCGTGTTCCGCTTCGAACCAGCGAATTGGCCGCGTGTGCCTTGAGCGTGAATGCGCTCGTGCCGAGGCGAAAAATCGCGGGCGAGCGTTCCCCGCACGCGAGCAGACTCGGAATGCCCGGGCACGCCGCGAGCCACGCTTCGAGCTCGCGATTTTCGGCGCGCGCGACCAGCAGGCGGGCTCCGGAGTGGGCGGTGGCGCGCGCGAGCTCTGCAGCCTTCGCGAGCGGGTTCAACGCCACGGGGACGCAGTGCGCTGCCAGCGCCGCATAGTACGCGATCACGTAGGCGCTCGAATTCTCGAGGGCGATCACTATGCGATCCCCCGGCCGGAGCCCGAGGCTGGCATAGCTCTGAGCGAGATCCGTAACGCGATGCCAGAGCTCCGCGTAGGTGATGTCCGACGCTTCGACGAGCGCTACCTTCGACGGATGTCGCGATGCGCGCTCACGGAGCAAGCGCGGCAATCCGATCAGATCACGCTGCGTGTGCGTCGACATGCTTTCTCTCCACGAAGGCGACGATCTTCTCGACGGAGTCCAGGTTCTCCGGCAGAAGCTCGATGTCGGCTACGCCGATGGCGAAACGTTCCTCGAGAAAGCACACGAGCTCCAGGACTCCCGTCGAATCCAGAATGCCTTGCTCGAGCAGCGATGCATCCCGCTGCAGGACCGACAGGTCATCCGTGAACAGGAAGCTCTTGGTAAGAAAAGCGTGGATATCGAGTTCAAGCTGCGACACGGGGTCTCCTCGAGATAGTGCTGAGAATGCAAGCCGAAGTGGGCCGCGATGGCGCGCGTTCGAGGCCCGTTATGAAGCGTTGGTGTAAGTACTGAGTGGTGAGCACTGCGCTCAGCGCCATGCTGTCGCTTTCGCTCAAAGGCAATTCGGGTGCCGTCTTACGCAAGAGCCAGCTCACCTTGGCGGAGTCGAAGTATCCGTAAGCGTCCAACAGCGCCGGTGAAAGCAGTTCTCGGGCCAGCTCTGCTGCGCGCGCAGTGGAGTGAAACGGATTGAAGCTGGGCGCTCTGTAGGGTTGCTTGGACCGGCGCAAGATCGAGCTCGGCAAGAGCTCGGCAAAGCTGCGCTTGAGCAGCGATTTTTCACGCAAACCGCACATGAGCAGGCGCGGATCGATGCGAGTCGAAAGCGCAATCAGGTTCGGATCCAGGAACGGAAAACGGCCCTCGACCGAGCTCGCCATGAGCATGCGCTCGCCCTGGGACGCGAGCAAATAGCCGGGCAAGAGCAGTGTCGCTTCCAGGTATTGCGCTCGGTTCAGCGCATCCCAGCTGCGAAAGTCGGATGGCAGCGTTTCGAGAAACTCGGCCTGGGCTCCACTCTGCAGCTGCGCCGCTAAATCTTTGGAGAACAGAGTCTTGGCGCGCGCCGTGGCTGCCATGCGCGTCATGTGGGAAAACAACGGCGCTTCGACGTCCCCGAGGCCGGCAGCGAAAAAACTTCGCGCGAAAGCCGCAGCTTTTGCGGGTGAGCGGGCCAGATACGGATACAAGCCTTCGAGCAGCCGCGAGCGCGAGCGCGACTCGGGTCTGCGCGCCCACGATCGGCGGATTTTCAGCTCCTTGAACAGGTCGTAGCCCGCGAAGAATTCGTCGGCGCCTTCACCCGTCAACACGACTCGGTAGCCGGCGTCGTGCACCGCTCGCGACAGCTGCAGCATGGGAAGCGGAGCAGAGCGCACCAGGGGTGCTTCCGCGTGCCACACCGCGTCTTCGAACAGCGACCACAGGTCCGCACCGCGGGAGCTCACGACGTCGTGCTCGGTGTCGAGCCAGCGCACCATGCGCTGCTGATACGGGCTCTCGTCCAGCAGGGCGTCGTCGAATGTGAGCGAGAAGGTCTTCAGTGAGGCGCCGGCCTTCAGCGCCAGAGCGGCGATGGTGGCAGAATCGAACCCGCCCGACAGATACGCAGCCACGGGGACGTCGCTGCGCAAGCGCAGCTCCGTCGCCGAGGCCAGTGTTCGCGCAATTTCCGCCATTGCGGTTTCGGCGTCCCGCAACGGATGTTCGCCGCGCGCCGGGTAATCGAGCTGCCAGTACCGCTCGAGATGCGTGCGCCCGCCTTGCACGACCATGCGTTCGGCCGGGGCGAGCTGCCGAATACCCTCGAAGGGCGTGCGCGGCGCGATCGGCGCCCAGAAGGTGAGCACCTGGTCGAGCGCCGCGGCATCCAGCCGCGCGGGCCGCGGCGCGACGCGGAGCAATGCTTTGATCTCGGACGCGAAGTAGAGCCGCTCACCGTCCGTCGTGTAAAAGAGCGGGGCGATGCCGACCGGGTCGCGACACAGCAGCAAGCGCCTGCGCCTCGCGTCCCAGAGGGCGAATGCGAATTGACCGTTCAGGCGCTTTACGAAGTCGTCCCCGTGCTGCTCGTAGGCGTGCACCAGAACTTCGGTAGCGCTGCTGGTGCGAAACACGTGGCCCTGAGCTTGGAGCTCGGCCCTGAGCTCGGGGTAGTTGAAGACCTCGCCGTTGTAGACAATCCAAACGTCTTCGGTCTCGTTGCACAGGGGCTGGGAGCCGCCCGACACATCGACGATCGACAAGCGCGCGTGCGCCAGGCCCACGCCGTCATCCAGCAGGTAGCCGAGCTGATCGGGGCCGCGGTGTCGCAGCGCCAGAATCATGCGCTCGAGCTCCTCGGGCGTGGGCGTTGCGGCCGCCTTCAGGTTGATGATGC
>DATHEN010000441.1:0-3179 GCA_035318565.1 Polyangiaceae bacterium | reverse complement strand
CGGAGCGAGTTGGACGTTCGTGGCTTGGGGCCTGTATCACGGCATCGTCCTGTGCCTGTTCCGCGCGCTCGGCATCCGAGACGCGACACCATCCGGCGGGCTCGCACGTTACGCTTTCCGGCTCGCGCTGATGTTTCATCTCACGTGCGCGGGCTGGCTGCTGTTCCGCGCCGACAACTTCGCTGCCGTCACCGACGCGCTGAGGCTGATCTTCACGCACTTCGAGCCGAGTGTGGCGGTGCTCACGCCGCTCGTGCTGGTGCTCTTCTACGGCTCGCTCTTGTTCGCCTTCGAGCTCTTCGTCAAAGGCGAGGAGCGTTTCGATCGCCTGTTACGCTCGCCCTGGGCCGTTCAGGGCGCCTGCCTCACGTATTTCGTCGGCATGTGGCTGGTGTTCCGCGCCGGACAAGCCTTCGAGTTCATCTACTTCCAGTTCTGAACCACCATGGCACTCCCCCACCCCACCCAAACTCTACCGAGCGAAACCGGCGCGATCACAGGCCTCGCAGCTTCGACGCCGAGCGAGCGCGGATGGCCGCGCGCCCGCCAATGGGCGCTGATCACCGGCATGCTGGTGGCGGCGCTGCTCGCGCTCGAGATCTTGACGCGCTGGAAGCTGTTCAGCGCGTCCAAGGATCTTTCGCGCTTCGGCACGTATCCGGAGCGCGCACGCACCCTGGCCGCCGCGAAGGGCAAGCGCGTCGCATTCATAGGCAACTCCCTCACGGAACGCGGCATCGACGCCGAACGGTTCGGCCGCGCGACTGGCGTCGCGAGCGATGTGTTCGTGGCCGACGGCTCGCACGTGAACACCTGGTACTGGATTATCGAGCGTGAATTCTGGAAGCAGGGACTGAAGCCGGATTGGATCGTGATGAATTTCTACGAGACCGGCTTGGAAGACGGCAAGCGCATCGAGCTGGGAAGGCTCGCGCAGTTCTTCGTCGATCCACAAGATTGGCTGGAACTCTTCCGAAACGACGTCACGGACCTGGAGCCGCGCGTCGAGCTCGTGCTGTCCTCGTTCTGGGCCACCTACGCCGTTCGCGATCGCCTCAAGGAGCGCGCCCTGAGCGTGATCCCCGGTTACAAGCCGTACATTGAGCGCGTGAACGACATCGACTTCCGTCACGAGACGAAGCAGATGCGGCACGCCAACGTACGAGCAACGCGGCACGCGTTGATCCGCCTCTGCAAGCGCGCAACGGAGAAGGGCACACCGCTCCTGTTCGTCGCCTTCCCGAGCATCGGGGACCGCGTTCCCGCCTACGATGTGCCGCACGAAACCACGCAGGTCATCCAGAGCAATGGGCACCGCTACCTGGATCTGCGCGTGGTGCCGGAGCTGAAACCCGAGCACTACGCGGACAACGTGCACCTCACGCCCGAGGGTCAGGCGATCTACACGAAATATCTGGCAGAGCGCCTGAAGGCGTACTTGTGAAGCGCAAGGGCCGTCGTCACCCAATCAAGAGCACGCCCAAGTTTCGCTCCGCAGGCAGCTCGCGTTCGACTCGCCGCACTTCCTTCTCGCGAGTCACCCCGGTAACCGCGAGCAGCACCACCCCGTCGAATAGATGGCAAGCGGCCAGCGCCTGATGATTGTCCGTATCCACGAGCGGCGACAGATCCGCGATTACTCGTCCCGCGCGCTCACGGGAGTACGCCAGCAGCGCCTTGAGCACCGGCAGCTGCTCAGAGACGGCGGGCTTCGTGATGGGCGCTACCAGCGCGAGAGTGGGCGAGAGCCAGCGTCCCTCGATCGCGCAACCAACCTCCGTTACGTTGAGTCGCGCGCCATCCCCAGGAGCGCTGCGCAAGCTCAGGAGCGCCACCGGCTCCGAGGCAAGAGACGCGACCGCATGCGCCAGCTGCGCGGCAATGGCCGGGCCGTGTGCGCCGGGCGACAGCGGCAGCAAGGCCAAAGTTTTTCGCCCTGTGCTGCACAGCGCCCGCGCCGCCCGCGCGCTGTCGGCCGGGTGGAGCCGGAGCGGTATGGGCGCAAGCTTTGCGTGTGGCGCGGCGCTCGACCGAGAGTTAAAGGAGGGAGCATCGCTTAACGTGCCTCTGCTTATCACCGCTTCATATGTCACTTCACACTTTTGATAACTGGTGGGGAGCCTGTCAACCGGCTCGGGTTTTGGCGCTCGTGGCCGCGTCTGCCCTGTTTGCAACGCCTGCGGGCGCGCGCTCCCGAATACAAGGCGTCGGACAAGTCTCCCTCGGCTACACGGACAACGTGCGCTCCAGCCCGGACGAAGCCATCTACGATCCGGATGAGCCGAGCGAGGTGCTCGTTCCCGCCAAGACCGGGGACGTGTTCGCTACCCTCAGCCCGGGCGTGGTCTACGGCATCGAAGAACCGGGCAGCGCTCACCGTTTTACGTACACGTACACAGCCAGCCTATTTTTCGACAATTGGGGCTCGAATAGCTACTCGAATCGGCTGGAGTGGCGCGCCGGGCTCGAACCAGCTCCGCGCCTGCAGCTGATCTTTGCCGCCAGCGCCACGCAATCCCACCACCATACCGAGGGCACGTTGCTCTCGGCTTCACAGACGGCGCTCAACGCGGCCGTCCCGGGTACTGGCGCATACATTCTTGCGGGCGGCACTCAGAGCCTGGTTTACGAGCTGTCGCCCGAATGGGCGCTGCTTCAGGGCACCGGCGCCGGCGCCCAAGTGCCGATCTTCGACGCGGACGGAGCGAAGACGTATCAACTCAGTCAGAGGCTCGGCCTGGAGCGTGTTTGGCTCGCAGACGCCGTCGGCGGCGAGGCACGCGTCAACTACGTGGCGTACCGCGGTACAGCCGTCCGGGAAACGGAGCTCGGACAGCTCGCCGGGGGCGATCAATCGCAGTTCGTCGCCGAGCTGGTGGGCACGTGGCGCCACGATTTCGGCTACTATTTCACGAGCCGCATCGAGGCAGGCGCCGCGCGCGTGTGGCTCATCGAGCGCGAGCGTCAGTTCTCACAACCCATCGGCCTGGCGGCGCTCGCGTACATTCATGAAGACGGCGAGGCAGAGCTCAGCTACCGGCACGCGCTCACCACCAGCGTCTTTCTGGGCCAAACATTCCTGAGCGACGAGGTGCGCCTGCGCGGCTCGATTCCGCTCGACGAGGACGACAAGCTGTTCTTGTCCACCTCCACCGGCTATCAGCGTTCGCGCATTCTGG
>DATHEN010000440.1:0-2801 GCA_035318565.1 Polyangiaceae bacterium | reverse complement strand
ATTGGTGAGCCCGCGATGCGAAGCACATGCCACGCGCGCCGGACACACCCGCTCGGGCCCGGTTGTGCGAGCGATGGGCTCCTCGACTTGCAAACCCTCACCGCGTGTGTCGGCCTTAGCGCGTAGATGCCAGACCGCGGTGCCCCATGTGACAGCCGCAGCTGAACCGGTTGCGCCTCGGCAACGCGACGGGTTCCTCGGTCGTTTGCGCAGCCAAAAAAAACACGCCGCGCTCCCGAAGGAACGCGGCGTGCCGAAAGCGGTCGCGATCAGCGCTTACTTGCGCATCGCCGTCCAGCGGATGGTGACGCCGTCATCGTTGATGCTGTTGACCACGAGCTTGTTGCCCGTCACGCAGTACTCCGTGTTGTCGTCGCTCTTCTCTTCGCCCGTGTCGGGATCGGCGGTAACGAACATGCCGCCTTCGACGCGGTAGCTACCGTTGATCTCGTTGCTATTGGTTTCGCTCTGCGTGCCTTCGCACGTCGCGCCCTTGTCGACGAACACGAAGTCGTCTTCGTCTTCCGGGTCGGCCATCGGGCAAGAGCCACCGCCGAGGCAGCTCTTGGGCAAGACCTGCGTGACTTCCGAGGTCATGTTAAGCGTGCCCGAGATCGTGCCGCCGCCGATCACGATGTCGCCGGTGATGTCGATGCCGAGCGAGAGCGACGCGCCCTGACACTGGCCGCCTGCATTACCGAGCGGCTTGTTCACGTTGGCGCAGCCCGAAACGATGTTCCACGTGCCTTCGATGTTGCCGCCGCACGCCTGGAACGTGTCGCTGCACTCGCCGGCGTCCTGGACGACGTCGCCATTGGCCGCGACCACGAAACGAATCGCGAACACGGTGAAGTGCGTGGTCTCCGCGCTGACCTTGCCGTCTTCGAGCTTGCTGCCCGGCAGGTCGACCCATGCCTTGGCCTTCTCGTCGAACCAGGCCAACGAGACCTCGGCGTCCGCCGGGATCTTCGCGGCGCCCACCTCGAGCTCGAGCATCACGGGCGCTTCGAACTGCAGGCCGTCGGGACCAAACTCCACGACGTTACCGGCCAGGTGCTCGGCGTCCATCAAACCGCTCTTGCTGATCACCTCGGCGCTGATCATCGTGTCCGCCCCAAGCGCGCCGGCAGGGATCGACAGCTTCACGCCCGCTTCCGCGAGTGCCACTTCGCCGCCGTCGGCCGCCATGATCATCTTCTCGGTGGAGGCGCCCAGGTTCGGCGACTCGCCGACCTTGCCGTCATCCTCGCCACCGCCGCCGCAGCCCAACAAACCGGCCGCAAGAAGCGCTGCGGGACCCACCGTGCGAAACGTCCACAAACTACGTTGCATCATTGATCTCCAAGGGGGGAATTCCGTCGACATTGCCCAATGCCGTCGACATCGTAAAAATGATGCTACGCAGAATGTCCTAAAGTTGGAAGCCGTAATCGTGAACGCGAAATTCCTCACAACCTGATCTAGCCATAGCCGTGCGCGTAGATAAGTGCGCATTTCGGCTTGGTTTTCTGGTGTTGCGGGCCTTTGGCGCGGGACGCGAGCCTGCTGGCTCAACTAGCCGGAATGACCCAAACTGGGTACGACTCGCTAGCGAACGCCACCCCACTAAAGTTTGGTCTCGAGACATGACGCGGGAGCCAAGAACGCGTTATTCTCATGACCGAAACATGCGCACCCTTCATGCGCGGGGTGGGCACGAGGTTACCGAATGGCAGCACCGCGTCGGGAAGACAGCGCGACCGTGACCAATCCAGAGGGACTGGGTCCCTACTGGCTACTCGAGCGAATGGCAGAAGGCCGGCTCGGGCCGGTTCACCGGGCGTGCCTGCGTCGAGACGGCAAGCCCGACAAGCTGCTCGTGCTCAAGCGCGTTGCGGTTTCGATCGCGGCCGAGCCTGGCTTCAGCGAGCGCTTCAGCGCGTTGATGAGCGAGGTTGCGAACGTCGTTCACCCGGCGCTGTGCACGATCGAAGACGTCGGCAACGGACCCGAGGGCGAGCTCTACGTCGCCGTCGAGCATGTCATCGGTCGCGACCTTGGCCGTATCCATGCGGCGCTCGCGCATCGCGGTCAGGCCTTGCCGCCGGCGCTCGTCGTCTACGTCGCGAACCAGGTCGCTGACGCGCTGGCTGCCGCGCATCGCGCGACCCGCGGCGGCAAGCTGGCGCCGCTCTTTCACGGCGAGCTCGCGCTGTCTGAGATCTTGATCGGCTACGACGGCAGCGTGCGGCTGACCGGGCTCGGCTCGCACGCGCTCGAGAGCTTGGTCCCAGGGCTCGCGCCGCGCGGCAATCGCGCGCCCGAGCTCGAACGCAGTGGCAGCTGCGATGCGCGCAGCGACGTGTATTCGCTCGGCGCCTGTATGTACGAGCTGCTCACCGGTGGCCCGGCGCTACGCGGCTCCAAGTTCTCGGCGGAAGCGCCGTTGCCGCGACCGCAGTCGCACATCGCACGCGTGGTGCCGCGCCCGCTGCAGCCGATCGTGAGTCGGGCGCTGGCCGATGATCCAGCGGAGCGCTTTCAGAGCGCGAACGAGCTAGGCCGCGCATTGCGACGCTGGTCTCAGGAGCAGAGCACGCCCGGAGACGCAGCAGCGCTGGCAGCCTTCCTGCACGCGCAGCTCGACGCCGAGCGCAGCACCGATGAGGAGCGACTGCGCAGCGCGCTGGAACGCGTGGCCGCGGGTCGGCCGGTGGGCTCGTGGCCGACGGATCCCGCACACGTCGATGGCGCGACGCGAGTGCGCGCGCGCACCGTGCTCCCGGCCAGCCCGACGCCGCCGAGCGGCCGGCTCAGCACAC
>DATHEN010000439.1:0-5139 GCA_035318565.1 Polyangiaceae bacterium | reverse complement strand
TGCGCTGCGTTTGTTGCGTGGATCTGCGCCGGGCGCCGCGCCCGAGGTGGTGACGGTGAGTGCCGTCGAGCAGCGCGGAATCGACTCCGTGTGGGACAGTATCCTCCAGCACCGACAGCGGCTCGAAAGCTCCGGGGAGCTCGCACAGAAACGCGCGCGACAACAAAAGGCGTGGCTCCACAACCTGCTCGAGGACAGTCTCAAGGAGCGATTTTTTGCTCAGCCTGCGGTGAGGGCTGCGCTACCCGGTATCGAGGCAGCGGTCGACGGGGGGGAAATCACGCCGACAGAAGGCGCTCGTCGTTTGCTCGAGCTGCTCGACGATTGATCCGTCCGACTGGCAGGAACAAGTCGTGCGACGCGTCGCATGTAGGTGACACGCGCGCAATGCGTTGCAGCTTTGTAGCGCGTCGCGCCGAGAACCTCGGGAGGAAAAATCTGTCCTCCTCACAAATGCCTGGTCTCGAGTATGCAGCGCGTGGAGTATGATCGCGGGGCGGAGGGCGTAGGGAAATGAGCGGGGACGATCGCGCTTCGGGAACGATGGCCGTCTTGGATGGACCGCGCATTCTGCTCGTCGATGACGAGGCGTGGGCTCGTCGTTCGCTCGAGCGGGTGCTGGCTTCTTCGGGTTATCGCGTACACGCAGTCGAGAGCGGCGAAGCCGCGTTGCAGGCCATCAACTCCACTGAGTACGACGTCGTACTCAGCGATTTGTCGATGCCGGGCTTGAGTGGGCTCGAGCTCTTGCGTGGTATTCGCCGGCAGGATCTGGACCTGCCAGTGCTGCTGATCACCGGCAATCCGAGCGTCCCGACAGCCATGGACGCCGTCGAGTACGGTGCCCTGCGCTATCTGATCAAGCCCGTGGATCCGGAGTTGCTTCGTCGTGCGGTGGGCAGCGCCGTGCGGCTCCGACACCTGGCGCGCTTGCGTCGCGAGCTCGTGGGCATCACGGCCGGCTCTTGCAAGCAGATCGCCGATCGTGCCGGCTTGGAAGTGCGCTTCGAGAAAGCGATGTCGCGGCTGTATTTCGTGTATCAGCCGGTCGTCAAATGGTCGGAGCGTTCCGTGATCGGCTACGAGGTCTTCGTGCGCTCGAGTGAGCCGTCGCTCGCCGATTCACAAGCGCTGTTCGACGCCGCCGAGCGTCTCGATCGCGTTCAGGAGCTCGGCCGTGCCATTCGCGCGCGCGCGAGCGGTCCGCTCTGCGAGGGTCCGGGCAGGCCGCTCCTGTTCTTGAACATCCACGAGCTCGAGCTACTGGACGACACGTTGTACGAGCGCGCGGGTTCGCTTGCGGGGCTCGCAGAGCGCGTCGTGCTGGAGATCAGCGAGCGCGCGCGGCTGGAGGCTGTCGGCGGCATTCCGCGACGCGTCCGCGATCTCAAGATGCGCGGCTTCCGCATCGCCATCGACGACGTGGGCGCCGGCTACGCTGGCTTGTCGAGCTTTTCCATCCTCGAGCCGGACCTGATCAAGTTCGACGTGGGCCTCGTGCGCGACGTGGACCACGCGCTCGGCAAGCGCTGTGTGATGCGCTCGATGATCACCGTGTGCCGCGAGCTCGGCATCGAGGTCATCGCGGAGGGCGTCGAAACACGCGCCGAGCTCGACACACTGGTTGACCTCGGTTGCGACGTCTTGCAGGGCTACCTGTTCGCGCGCCCCACCGCGAAGCTTCCGGAGTCCGGGGTGAGTTTTCCGTTCAGCCGAGATCCGGCAGCCAGTGCTTAGTCCCTCGGCTCAGATGTGCGTTCCCCTCGGTGCTTCTTTTGTTCCTGACGTACGACGACCCGGAATTCCGGCTCGTCGTACTAGGCTCAGCCGTTCGACAACGCCCTGATGACGTCTTCGGGGGCCTGGACGAGCTCGATGAGCACGCCTTCGCCGCCGATGGGAAGCTCGGCGTTGCCCTTGGGGTGGATGAAACACACGTCGTAACCGGCGGCGCCTTTGCGGATGCCGCCCGGCGTGAAGCGCACGCCTTGCTCGCTGAGCCAGGCCACCGCGCTCTTCAAGTCGTCGATCCACAGGCCGATGTGATTCAGCGCCGGGTCGTGAACGCGCGGTTTGCTCTCCGCATCGATGGGCTGCATCAGATCGACTTCGACCCGGAATGGGCCGCTACCGAGCACCGCGATGTCCTCGTCGACGTTCTCTTTCTCGCTGCGAAAGTTGCCGGTCAACGTGAGACCCAGGGTGTCGATCCACAGCTTGCGCAGGCTCTGTTTATCGACGGCTCCCACCGCAATCTGTTGAATGCCGAGAACACTGAAGGGACGCTCTGCCATGCACGAATCCTAGTACATCGGCTCAGATGTGCGTTCCGGATTAATGTTTGGTGCGGGCGGTGCCGGCTTGGGTCCACTCGCGTTCCAGGCCGACGGCTGACCAGCGCAACTCGAGCGTGGCATCCCCGGCGGAGACGCTGATCACGTCTTTGCTGTTGCCGCGCTCGAGCGCAGGTAGGCCGAGCGACGCTTGACTCTGCAGCTGCTCGATCGCACGCGCCTCGGCGGTGAGGGCCAAGATGCCCAGGCCCGCAAAAATCGGAAGCGTGCCGCTAGGGATGTGGGGCGCGATCACAGCGCGTAGGTGCGGCACGAGCGCACCGGCGCGGCGCGCCGCCCAGCGCACGTCGTCCAGCGACGAGACCACGAGCGCCGAGGGCTGCGAAAGCTCCGTGCGGATACGCGCCACGTTGAGCGTGCTCGGCTGCTTCCAGCCTTCGAGGAGCGGTTTGGGCATGCTCGGCAACTTGGTGGCTTCACCCTCTGTCTTGGCTTTGCCTTTGCCTTTGCGCACGATGAGCACGTCGTCCGTGGGGAGTGAGCGCGGCACGGTGACGCGCACCGGTCGCTTGAAGGAGCGCGGATCACCGACCTGCCCCGATGCAACGGCGTAGGCGATCGTTTCCGCGGAGGCGACGACGAAGCGCCGATCCGGAGGCAGCCCCGGCTCGGGATCGAACGTGCGCATCGAAACCCCACCGGGGGAGGGGGGGTAGAGCTCACCCGTGACGACGCGCAGGTCCGGCTCTACCAGGCGGGCTCCGGTCGCGATCAGATCGACCAGCGCGCCCGACTGCGCGAGCACCTCCAACGCTTGTCGGGAGGGGGGGGCGACCAGTAAGTCCAGACGCGGAGGAACCCGCTTGCTCTTCAGGAGCGCCGCTGCGGCCAACAAGTCACGGAGCGAAGCTCCGGAATCGCCGCCGAGGACGACCTGATGAACGGGCTTGCCCGCCAGCTCGCGCACCGGCTTGACCGTACCGTCTTCATCCATGACGAGCGGATCGACTGCAGAGAGGTCGACGCTGATCACGTCGTCACACGGTGCGCCCGGATCGGGCAACAGGCCGCGGTGCGCCTTCGACCGGCGTTGATCGCGTAGATAGACTTCGGTCTTTTCGTCGCTCACGAACACGGCGGCGACTGCTCCGAGCTGCGGCGCGAGCGCACACAAGGCAGCGCGTTCCGGAACCGAAAGCAGCCGCGCGCTCGGGCCGGCGAATTCCACGACCACGGGCGCACGCTCGGCGCGGTCGATCTTTTCGATGATGTCGGCCAGGCCGCGGCGCACGAGCTCGAGCGCGACGTCCCGCACACACACGAAGGGCCGCACCCGGCCGGAGAGCAGCACTTGCACGCTGCGCGGCGGGCGCACCCAGATCGAGCCGTGGGCGAGCGCTTCAGCGAGCTGCGAGGGGGATGCCGTCAACGTCAACATGCCGGCGCCGCCCACCGAAACCATGCGTGGCTCGTCGCTGATGGCGAGCCGTGCCGGGCTGCCAAAGCGCTCGAGGTGCACGGCCGCAGGGAAGCCGATGCCTGGACGGGCGATCAACATGCCGAGCTGCAAGCCCTCGCGCAGAAGCTGCTGCTGCAGCGCTCCGCTCTCCGAGGGTTCGGCGCTGGCGATGCAGCGGGTGTCGTAAGCGACGGCGACCTCGACCGCGCACTTCTTGACCCCGAGCTCCACGGCCTCGGCCAAGGCGGCGCTCGGTTCTCGAGCGAGGATCACCTGGTCGACTTTGACACGGACCAGCTCGCCGCCGAGGTTCGGGTCCTCCGCGCGACCCGCCAGGATTTTCTGTGTCATTGTGCGGGGCGGATCCCCCGCTCGCGCACGCATGGGTTTTGGGCTGCCTCGAGCTAAAACGTCGGGATACCGGGCCCGAACGGAGCGCGAAGGTAGCCGCTCGACCTGTACAGGGTCAAGGACGAGGATGGTGCGATTGCACCCAGGCTTTCTCAGCCAGCTCCGGGCTGCAAGCCCCAGGGCCGGCTTTTCGGATAAATTCACGTCTTCGCAGAAAACGGCTACTCTCGGGCCATGTTCAAAGACGCTCTGCAGGGCGTGGTGGACGGCACGGACGGGGGACTCGCGGGCCTCTTGATGGACTTCGAGGGCATCCCCGTCGAAAGCTACACGCGCGAGACTTCCCCGTTCGACATCGAGGCGGTTGGAGCTGAAGTCAGCGTCGTGGTCAAAGCCATCCAGCGCGCTTCGGAGATGCTGGACGCCGGGGACACCAAAGAGGTGGCCTTCAAGAGCGACAAGATGGTCACCCTGATCCGGGTGATCAACGAGAACTACTTCGTGGCGCTCACGATGTCCCCCGATGGAAACTTCGGTAAAGGGCGCTTTCTGCTGCGGGTCACGGCGCCCAAGCTGCGAGAAGAGCTCGAGGTCTGAGGATCGCGCCCGGCGTGCCGACATCCAAGCAGAAGCTCGCGATTCTGGTGCTAAGTGGTCCGAACCTGCACCGGCTCGGACGGCGGGAGCCCCACATCTACGGACGCGTCACGCTCGACGAGCTGCACGCGCGCATTGCGGAGAGCGCCAAGGAGCTCGGCGCCAGCGTGGATTGCCGGCAGAGCAATCACGAGGGCACGCTCATCGATTGGATCGGCGCCGCCAAAGACGACGGCTTCTCCGGTCTGCTGATCAATCCGGGTGCGCTGACCCATACGTCGTACGCGCTGTATGACGCACTGCGTGGCGCAGAGCTGCCTGCCGTGGAAGTGCACATCTCGAACCCCGATGCGCGCGAGGAGTTCCGTCGTGTCTCGCTGACGGCGCCGGCGTGCGTAGCGCGCGTGGCAGGCTTTGGTCCCGCTTCCTATCTGCTCG
>DATHEN010000438.1:0-2386 GCA_035318565.1 Polyangiaceae bacterium | reverse complement strand
TGAGGCGGCGAGCGAGCCGCGGGTGAAGCTTGCGCGCGTCGTGCGTGCGGAGCGCGCGACGGCGAGCTCTGGGCGCAGCATCGTGGTCACGGTGGGCGAGGCTCGTGTGGAGGTGCCGGCGGGCACCGACCGCGTGACGCTCGAGCTGTTCGGATCATGCGCCGCATCAAGGAAGCGCGCTTGAGCACGGGCGCGTCGCTCGACGCGGTCGACTGCGATTTCCCGCGCGCGGACTGGACAAGGCCATGGTCCGGCAGCTGATGACGTGCCAGTGGGCCAAGCAGAAGCAGAACGTCATCAACACCGGAGCGGAAGCGCGGTCATCGACCAGGCGCTCCACCAGGAGAAGCGATATGGATGTCGCGGAAGCGCGTGACCTCTACGAAATTGTCACGGAGATCGAAGAGTTTGCCCACTCACTCCAGATCGGACTCGATCATCCGGATCGCGATACGCTCATGACGGCGATGATCCGCGCCGCAGGTGAATGCCAGTTGGACGAGCAAAGGAGCGTCATCATGGCGCTCAGTCCGTGGCACGCATTCTTCGTGTTGTGGGCGGCCCTGGCCCTAGCGCGCGCGGACCGGAGCACCGTCTTCTTTCGTGGGCAAGCCGACGTTCAGCTCAAACACTTGAGCGCAGGAATCTTTCGCGACCTGTCTGTCGAAGCCGCGGAACAGGCGCTGCGCGCGGTAGCCATCATCGAGCACCTACTCGAGAAAAAAGAGATCGTTCACCAGGAGGACGACGATCTACCCAATTTGGCGCGCGCGATCGCGCAGCACTACGGCGTGGCCACGAGCTTGCTGGATGTAACGCTCGACCCTGCCGTCGCCATCTACTTTGCTCTTCTTGACACAACCCGCGAGCGCGGGGCAGCCTTTGCGCTGGACTGGAAGCATTGCGAAGAGCAGAGCCTTCCGATCGTCATCCCTCCCGTCGCAGCATGGTCGAAGCGGTTGATTGATCAACGAGGATTCTTCCTCGATCTCGAGCGCATCCAACGGCTTGGCGTACAACAAACATACTACACCGTGGAGTTCCCACGTTTAGACGGTTTCGAAGTGCGACGATGCGGCGAAGTGGTTCGTCCTTGGCCGATCGATGAGCCGGAGGTCGAGAAGATGATCGCCTGGGCGAAGCAGGCCTTCAACGGTGTCAGCGACGCAGCTTCGATCACGAACCTAGTGGACGGCTACGCGGGCAAGCGCGACCTACTCAACTACCAGTTCGAGCGAATGTTCGGCTTCCGGCCCGGCAGCAACTTCGCTCCGGGTGCGGGTCAGCTTGCAATCAAGCAATACCTGTTGGAAAGCTTCTTCCACATCGAGCGCTTCGTAAACCATCTCTGCCTCGACCCCGATGGCTTTTCGCGCGATCGCCTGCTGCGGGTGCGGGACGCAAATCGCGGCGTGTTCCGCATCTATCTCGAACAGGTTCGTAGTGGGCGGGCACGCGGGCAGTTTCATGATCGGAACCACGACCAGCTGCTCGAGATTCTCGACGTGATGTAGCGCAGCGAATGCACAACAGAGAAGAGCATCCGCCCGGGCCGCCGGGGGGGACACATTTCGGCGAAGTCGCGAATAGGTCGCCTCGCAGGAAACTGACCACCTGACCGAGGCCGACCCGCCTGGCACTTGTGGGCCTCTATTCTACGGAGCGATGTGATTGTGGCCATCGGTTTTAAGCGAGCAGGTTTACGAGGCACGAGGTGCTAAAGTACCTTACACGGACCATGCTTGCCGCATGGCTGCGCTGCATGCTTGCTACCAAGCGCAACCGAAGCGAACATCCGATTGCCGCAACCGCTCGAGCGTAAAACTCGCCAGCCTAGGCTGGCCGCTCGGCGAGCTTATTCGTCGCGCATCAATTGAGAGCTGAGAGTTGCTGGGCTCCCGGTACAGTGCCGCCCAATGTGACTAGCCTGACGCTTGCACAAACGGCGTGTTGTCCAGCCAGATCACATCCGATTCCCGACGAAGTCGAAAGCGTTCGACATGGCCGTTGTCGTAGCGGAGTAGCAAATGCCCTTGCTCCACTTCGTATGTGCCGGTGTGTGTCGACGACTCTCCCGCCATGACGGCACCGGGGCTGGTATCGGCAATAGCGACCGTGCCACCGCTGCTGCCACCTTTGGTGAAGCAGCCGCTGCGATCGAAGCGAAATTCGCGCGAGGTCTGGTACTGGGGAAACGCCGGGTTCGCGCTGATGGTGTAGTACCTGTCCTGAAGGGGAGCGGAAGCGTGCGCCCGACGAGGGACCGGGGCCGGCAGCGGTGCCTTGGCCTCGGGTTCCTCACCGTCCCTCGAAGCGCCTGCATCGGCGGCGGCCCGCGTCGTGGTCGCCGCCTTCGCGAGCAGCAACGCCGCACCGAACGTCAGGA
>DATHEN010000437.1:0-13318 GCA_035318565.1 Polyangiaceae bacterium | reverse complement strand
CCCCGATGGCAAGCAGCGAGCCGAGCGCGAGTGAGACTCGGCTGCGACGTCGCGCGGGAATGGGTGTGGCGGCTGACGCAGCCGGTGCGGCTTCGGAGAGTGCGTCGACCCGAGCCACCGCGCCGGACACCGTCGCGCTTTCGAGCTCGCGACGCCAGCGCTTCCACTCGGAGAGCCCGATCGGATCCGGATCGTCCGGGACTTCGATGCGGTCCTGAATCGCCGCGGCCAGAAGCGCGCGCGCCAGATCGCGCGCGTTGCCGAAACGCCGCGCCGGTTCGCGTTCCAAGGCGCGATCGACCACCGCGGCCAGCGCCTTCGGCACCCAGGGCGCGACCGCGTGCAGCCGCGGCGCCGGAGCATTGACGATCTTGAGCAAGATCGCGGCCGGCGAAGTCGCTTCGTAGGGCCGCTGTCCGCGCAGACACTCGTGCAAAACCACGCCGAGCGCCCAGGTGTCGGTCGCTGGCAACACCTCGCCGTCGCAAGCCTGCTCCGGTGCCATGTAGTGCGGCGTGCCGACGACCGCCCCGCTCTCGGTCAGCGTGTCCTGACCCGCCGCCTTGGCGATCCCGAAGTCGAGCAGCTTCGGCACGACGGCCCCGCGCTTGCGCTCGCTCATGAACAGATTGCTCGGCTTGAGATCGCGATGCAGGATCCCGCTGTCGTGGGCGGTCGCGACAGCCCCGATGATCGGCAAGAGGAGCTCGAGCGTCGTGAACGGTTCGAGGCGCCGTTCCGCCAAGAGTTCGCTCAGCGGCCTGCCCTCCAGGTATTCCATGGCCAGGTAGACGACTCCCGGCTCTACCTCTCCCATGTCGAGCACGTCGACGACGTTGGGGTGGTGGAGCTGAGTGGCGAGGCGGGCCTCGTTCAGAGCGCGCTGTGCCACGCGCGGCTCGGCGCCCTCGCGGCCGATCACCTTGACTGCTACGCGGCGGCCGGTCCAGGCATGCTCGGCTTCGTAAACTACGCCCATGCCGCCGCGGCCGAGCACGCTTCTCAGCCGATAGGTGCCTGCCAGTTCGGTACCGAGCCGCGCCGCTGCCCCGCTTGCCATCGCAGTCCTGCATACCACGCGGCAGGGGCAGTTCCCCCCCGAGCCGTGCGATATCGGCTCTGCGACGCGCGGCTCGGCCAGTCAACTAGCGGAATCGATGCGAACGCAGGCGTCTCGTCCTCTGCAGTCGGCCGAGGCGGCGCGAGTCATCGCGGACGGCAGGGCTCCCCGAGCTCGCCCTCGAGGCGGCCAGTCTGGCGCCGCCCAGCCCACCGTTCGCACGGTTGCTCTCCGCGCCGTCGCAGCCGTGATGCTCGCGCCCGCGTGAGCTCAGAAGGCTGCGGCTCGGATGCGGATCTCGCTACACTGCTCCTGGGTCAAGAGTCCGCCATTCGATCGTTCATGCATCAGATTGTTCGTGTCCGGGGCGTGTCCCGACGAGCTCGTGAGCACGTGGCCGATCTCGTGAAAGACAGTCTGCATCCGGAAGGGGTTGCGGATGCTGGTGCTGCCGTCAATGAGCACGAACCGCGCCACGCTCTGGCAGGAAAGGCCTTTCACGAGGCCGCCGCAGAACTGGATGCCAGGCCAGATCTCGCCGCCGACAATGACGTGAATCCCCGGCAGCCCAGCCGCGTTGAACGCGTTCACCAGCTCGTTGCCCAGCCTCCCGGCCCGGCTAGTGGAGCAGAAGCCTAGATCGCGACAGCCCGACGGCACCTCATTCGTGTCGTTCAGCAGCGCGGTCTCGAGGCCCATGTTCTGGCGCAGATAGCTGACGCTTTCGAGGCGAAGTTGGACGCCGCACTGGCCGAAGATGTCGTCGCCGAACACCGGAACCTCGACGCTGCCCTCGGTTCTCGTGCGCTTGAGCAGCGGGTCGAACAGCTTCATGGGCGCTGCACTGACTGCCTCCGGTGTTTGAAAAATGGTGGTCGAACCGTTCTGGACGACGGACTGGTCGAAGTTTTGGCGAATCTTGGCCGCGATCTCTCCATCCGTCCCGAGCCGGAAGTTCGGCGAATAGCTCGCCGGAGCGCCCCCGCCGTTGTTTCGGAGCACATGCACGTGCACCGGGACTATGAGCACGTTGTCATCGAGCTTGATGTTGAAGCTGTGCACGTTCTCGTCCGAGAAAGCGGGCGGGTTCACGTTCTGCATCGTGACCCGGACGGTCGCGTGGTTACGCGGCAAGCTGATGCCGGGTGACCAGTACGGCAGTACGCCGGAACGGGCGCAGCCGTTCGACGAGGCGCATGGAAACTCGATCCACGGCGGCGCGCGGGTTACCAGGCGCGGGGTCAAGGTCGATGCTACGGCGTTCGCGACGCTAGGTACGAAACTCGAGCTTCCGAAGCTGCCAATGATCGACGGCGGGTTGGTGCTGACCGCGGGAACGAAGGAACCGAAGTAGTCTTGCTGCTGGCCCGTCACGCTGAAGGTGCCCGGCCAGTGTGCGTAGCCGCGCAGGCGCGGATTGTCCTCCGTCTGGATTCGCCGCGGGTGAACGAGATGCTGAAACGTCGCGCACGGCGGAGTCACACACTCGCTCTCTTGCTGAATGTACATCGCGCTGAAAGTCGAGTTCACGACGTTGCCCGCGCTGTTGAAGCAGTTCACCTGCATGTCGGTGCTGCCCGCGTTGTTGGACCAGCGGGCCGGCTTGCAGTAGGCCGCATCATTGCCCACTGCCGTGATCATGGCCGCCGAGGGAGCGTTCATCAGCTCGCTGTGCGTGACCACGTAACTGCCGAGCGCGGTGCGCTTGGCCGTATTCGCAGTGTTGCTCTGCACCAGCTGGTTGAAGTTGTGCACCGCGCTGGGCGTGTAGGGAGTATTGATCGCCTGGTCGAGGCGTTCGGCCCATACGTACGAGCGATTCCATACCTCGTTCGGCGCTTGTTGCCCCACGAATTGCAGCGAGAAGCGGCTGTCCTTTGCCGCGCCTTTCGCGTCGAAACAAAGCACCCCGACGAGCGTGCTGTTCTGGGACGAAACCCAGCCGTTCATCTTGCAATACGTGTCGTCGGTTCCGTATGCCGTGACCTGAGCGTTGCCGCGGTCGGTATTCAGGCCCTTGAACTCCGCGACGTACGCGCCGGTGCCGAAGTAGTGGACGAAGTTGGCGCCGCCCACCGAGTTGAATGAAAATCCGCTGCTCGGCGTGTGCGAGACGGTCGGCTGGTCCGCCCACATGAAGCCCGCGATCGATCCGGGTTGGTTCTTGAAGTCGTTGGTGTAGTTGACCAAGAAGCGCGAGTTCGCTGGCCGGCCTGCGGCGTCGTGACACTGCACATTCACGAGTAAGGTGCCCGCGGTAGTGCTCCAACCCAGGACTTTGCAGCGCTTGTTGTCGTCGCCGTAGGCAACCACCTGCGCGTTACCGGCGTTGGAAGTAAACCCCCCGAAGGCGACCCTGTACTGCCCCGGGGTCGCTGGATTCACACTGACGATGATTCCTCCGCCCCCGCCGTTGAACGAGTAGACGGGGTCGGGAACGTAGACGCCCGCTTGTGGGAGCGCGTCGAGATGCGCCCAGGTGAAGGCGCGTTCAGGCGCGAAGCGCAAGGCTTCACGAATCGTTGCGACGGCGGGTTCGGACGAGGATTGGTCCGGCGCGGAGCCACAGGCGGACAGCCCCAGACCCAAAGCGAGCAATGAAATACGCGGCAAACGCTTCAACATGAGCGCCGCCCGGAGCAGCGTTCGTGCCAACTTGCGCGAGCTCGAAACACCGCTCGGACGCGCAGCCGTAGGGATCCGGCGCGCCAACTTTGACCGGCGCAGTTGGCGCGATTGCGCCGAATCTGACGAACTGGATTGGGTCCGCGCCTTTCACACGCCGGGAATGGCGAGCCTTCTCCCATGCCGGCGGCCGCCCGCGCGCGTTGGCACTCGAGCTGCAAGGACACGCAGCATGTGCCAGTGCGTTCAAGCCGCTCGCCTCCGCGCATCGCACCGCACGCGGCGCTGCTGGGTCGTGCACACTCGCCGTGCTGGCACAACGGAGACAGAGATGTCAGTCAGTCACGACAAGAGTGTCAGTTGTGGTTCGGCTCGTGTGCGTGACGCAAATCTCCGTCTTCGATCGAAGAGGGGAATAAACGAAAAGCTGAAGGCGTATTGGTCCAAGTCGGTTGTTCTAGTTTGAAAGAGGGGGCGACCGATCGCGCGCCGCAGTCAGCGCGTGCGTTGGGTGTGTTTGTCGCATTGGAGGGATTGATACGGGGGTCGAAAAACAGGGCAAAATGACGAGCTGAGCGGCGCGTTCCTGCGCGGTCGGCTTGTAAATGCGTCATCGCTTCGAGTGCTGTCGGCTGCCGCGAGTCGACACCATTCGGGGGATGATCTTCGCGTCACCGACAAGCGCCACGAACTCGTCGTGAGCAGCAGTGCGGGGGCGCTTTGTCCCGACTTCTGAGGGGGACATGGTGTCACCTGCTCAGAGAATTGAGAGAGAGAAGAGGTAAAACAAAATGAATAACACTAGTGAAGTGAAGCGCCGTCGATTGACGCTCAAAGACCTCGAGCTCGAGGTCAAGACCGAAGAGCAGGTGAAAGGCGGATTGACGATCGCACGACCCACGGATTCGCTGGGTATCGTGCGTCCCAATCCCACGTTGGTCATTAATCCGGTGTTGGTTTCGCGTCCGACCCTCACGCTCCCGGGTTGGGCGATGGGACCGCGCTCCGATAGCGGCGCCGGCGACGCTTCCGCCTGGAACGAGGGCGACATCACTCTCGCAGAGGAACAGGCGTAATCGAGCTGTCGTGACCGACTGGGCAGCACGCCAGCTCAGCGCCAGCTGACGAACGCGCGCGACCCAGTCAACTCCCCGGGGGACGGGGTGACCTGTCCCCCATTTCAAATGTTCGAGCGCCGTGCGGCGCCACGAATCGCTGGTCGTCTGCCGTCAGTACGAAGGATTTCGAGCATGAAGGGTGCGTCTTTACTGGCCCGCTTCGGCGGCGCTCCAGCGCTCACGCGCAAAGAGGCGTTGCAGGGTTTTGGCCGCTGGCCGGAGCTCACTTCCGAAGACACCGCTGCGCTGGTTGCGGTGCTGCAGTCTGCGGAAGAGCCGTACGGCTTTTTGCACTCGGAGGTGCTGGCGCTCCAGCAGGCTTACGCCGAGTTCGTGGGCGCGCCGCACTGTCTGGCCGTGTCCTCCGGCACGGCTGCGCTGCACCTGGCCATCGCTGCAGTCGGCGCAGAGGCGGGCGACGAGATCATCACGCCTGCGCTCGGTTACATCGCGAGCGCCGCGTGTGCGCTGCATCACAACTGCATCCCCGTGTTCGCGGACGTGGATCCCCAGACGTTCAACCTGGACCCGAAGCTCGTGGAGGAGGCGATCACGCCGCGAACGCGCGCGCTCATCGCTGTCGATCTGTTGGGCTTGCCTGCCGCGTACGACGAGCTCGAGGCGATCGCGCAGCGGCATGGGATCGCGATCGTGTCCGATGCGTCTCACAGTCAGGGGGCCCAGTACCGCGGGCGCCGCTGCGGGTCTCTCGGCGACGTTGCCGCCATGAGCGTCATGCCCACGAAGAACCTGGCTGGCTCGGGGGAAGGCGGCCTGATCGCGACGCGCAGCGACGCCGTAATGGCGCGCGTGCTCGGCCACGCGTCGATGGGCATGAACCTGTGGGGACAGGATCGCGAGCAGATCGAGCGCGTGTCCTATCAATTGGGCTTCAACTATCGGCCCACTCCCACGTCGGCAGCGGTGCTCAAGAGCCAGCTCGCGCGTTTGCCGCACTACCACGAGGCGCGCCAGGAACGGGCACGCGTGATCACGGAGTGTATATCCAGGATTCGGTTCTTGCGCGCGCCGAGCGTGCCGCGTGGCTCGACCCACGCCTGGCAGATGTACCGGGTCGTGGTCGTGCCCGAAGCGCTGGGTTTGCCGCCGGAATGGGCGCGGCACCTGCGTGACGCGGTCGTCTTTTTGTTGCGCGCCGAGGGGGGTCCCGTGGGTTTCTGGGAGGATCAGGTGCTGCCCGCGATGCCGGTCTTTCAAAACCGCGTCGGCTATGGCCGTGGCTACCCCTGGGCATGCAGCGCTGGACCCATGCCCGACTACGATCCCGCGGGATTTCCGGTCGCCGCGCACGTGATCGACGCGAGCTTCATGGCGCCGCTCACGCGCGCGACTCACACGCTCGATTTCGTGAAGCGTCACACCAAGCCGTACGAAAAGCTTGCCGAGCACGGCGAGCTCATTGCGCAGCTCACGGCCGACATCGCCGAGGCGGGCGGCTTCGAAACCTGGTCGGGCACCAGCATTCGCAACGAACGGGCGCTGCGCAACAAGGTTCTGGAGTGGGCTTAGCCATGTGGCACGCAGTTCCAAAGATGGGCATCGGGCAGCGCTGGGATGGCGAGCCCGCGGCGCGCCTCGAGCGCTGGCTCGGCTCGGGTGTGGACTACGTCGAGCCCAACTTGCCGCTCGATCTGCGTGCGTTGCCCGCGGCGCCCGTCGTGACTCACAGCTCGGAGTTGGGTTTGGCGTCAACCGGCGCGCTCAACCCGGCGCTCCTCGACGTTTTGGCGGAGCAGGTGCGTTCGTGTTCACCGCCCTGGAGCGGGGAGCACTTTGCGCTGGTCTCGCCGTGGTCGACCGGCGACCTCGGCTACAATGCGGCGCCCATCCTGGACCGCGCCGCGATCGACGCCGGCATCAGCCACGTGCGCGAGCTGTCCGAGCGCTACGCCTGCCCGCTCGCGCTCGAGGCGGGACCTCGCTACCTGGACGTGTGCGGCTGGGACGATCACGCCGCGATCCTCGAGATCTCGCGCGCTACCGAGTGCGGCATCCTCGTGGATCTCTCGCATCACCTGGTCTCCATGCTGAACCTGGGCCGCGATCCGCGTGCGGCGCTCAGCGGGCCGGTGCTCGAACGCACGGTCGAGCTGCACATCACCGGCTTGGGCCGTCACCGGGACGGACGTCATTATCACGATTTTCATGGAGGCCCCGTCGATGCGTTGGCGTGGGAGCTCCTCGAATGGACGCTCGCACGCGCTCCGAACCTCAAAGCGATCACGCTCGAGCACGACGCCAGCGTGAGCGATGATGACTATTGCGCCGACCTCGAGCGGCTCTCGCGAGTGGCCGCCGCGTGGAGGAGTGCATGAGAGCTCTCGAACGCGCGTACTTGCGGGTGCTGCTCGATCCGAGCTTCGAGCACGCGCTGCGCGACGGCAGCGCCATGGACGCGGCGCAGCTGACGCCCGGCGAAGCGGCGCTCTTGACGGGTTTCTCGCGAGAGAGCCTGGACGTGGAGCGCCGAGCGCGCAGGATTCACCTGTGGAATCGCGCGCGCGGTGAGCTGCCGCGGAGCTTGCGCCGCGCTGAAACGCAGCTCGGTCCGGAGCTCCGGCTCGAGCTGCTCGAGCACGTCTTCTGCGAGCTTCTGTGGCAGCCAGAGCGCACGCTCGCGCTGCGGGCGTTCGGTCAGGGTTACGAAATGGCGTCGCACGTGTGCGCTGCGTTCGCGCGTCTATTCGAGACGTACGCAGCGCCCGAGCTCGAGCTGCTCACGGCGCTGGCTCGTTTGGAATGCGCGGCGTTCGCAGCGGCCTTCTGCGACGCTGCGGTGCGCGCCGAAGGCACGATTTGCATCCAGTCGCCGTACGACCTGGAGCGCGCGACGCGCGATTGGCACGTCCCCGCGTACGAGTTGCGGATGAGCGGCGACTGCAGCTGGGAAATCTTGGCCGATGGAAGGGTGTGCATCCGATGAAGAACCGAACCGCACTCGTCAAAGCCGCCGGAGTTCGCATCGAGCTCCACAGCTTCCGGCTGAACAACTTCATCAAAGCCAGCCTGCATTACCTGGCCATGGGCCGCGTGGCGCACGACGTGGGGAAGGTGTACGCGGCCATGTCCCAGGCGAGCCGCGAAGGCGCGCGCGATTGGTTCGAGACCTCCGATGCGGCGCGCTATTTCCGGCGCGCGGGCAACGAGCTGTTCTTGAACGACGACCTGTACTTCGGGTCCGAACCCACGCTGTTCGATCCGGACCTGCGCGTCGCCTTCTCCAATCTCCGCGCCGATACCTCATTGCACGTGCCGGTGGACGCAGAGCTGCTCGGGTTCTTCGGCCGATTGCTGCCGCAACTGCGCGCGAGCGTGCCGCTCTCGACCACGCTCGACTCGCTCGACAAGGACGAGCGAACGTTCGTGGAGCAGCTCAAGGAAGCTGGATTTCTGGAAGAAGCGCCGCTGCGCAGCGCGCCTCCGCGCCGCGATTTCGCGCTGCGCCTGCTCGGGCACGCGGGCTTGTCGCTGGAAACGCCGTCCGCGCGCGTGCTGTTCGATCCGTTGATGCTCGTGCGCGACCAACCCGAAGTCAATCTGCTGGACGAGCTCTGCGCGGGAGTCGACGCGATCGTGATCTCGCACCCGCACTGGGACCATTTCAACTTCGACACGCTGCTGCACGTTCCGCGCAACACCGTGATGATCGTGCCGGCGCTGAACCACCCCCCGTCGCTCGAAAATATCGACATGGCAGCTCTGCTGCGACAGCTCGGGTTTCGCGACGTCCGCACGCTTTCACCTTGGGAGTCCACGCAGGTGGGCGAAGCGTGCATCACGGCTACGCCGTTCTACGGTGAGCAGTCGGGTCCGGATGTGCCGCAGGACTGGATGACCTATCACGTCAGCGCCGGCGGTCGTGCGTTCTTCGGCGCTGTCGACGCTTGTCACAACTCGCACGCCAGCATGGACAGCGTCATGCGCCGCGTGCACGAAAGCCTGCCGCAGGTGGACGCGCTGTTCGCCCCGTATTCGGGCTTTCACTATCCCATCGCGATGTTCACGCGCCGGCCCTTCTACATGGGGCCGGGCATGGAGCAATACTCGGGCGGCCCGGACGACGCTGTGCGCTGGTGCTCCTTGCTCGGCGCAGCTTTTCTGGTGCCGTACGCCGGCTTCGTCTGGACGCCGCGGGACTACGAACGGCCGGAAGACCGCACCCATCGTGGCTCTCTGCGCCGCCTGCGATCGATGGTGAAAGCCGCGCCGCGCGGACCATTGCTCGTGCTCGAACCCCGGGAGCGGGCGCTCTTCTGGAGCGAGGGTGGGCCGCTGCAGGTTCCGCAATCACTGGATCAGGTCGGAGTGGGCGCTTGAGTTCGAGACCGGCTCTGCGCGTCTGGGGACTCGATCCCGAGTGGCTCGTCTATCTGGCGAGCTACCGGCTGTTCAATCACCTCGGCACGACCTGGCACTACCTCAGCGGCGGTCCGCGCGTACAGGCGCTCGGGCAAGCTTACAAACACCTTTCGCGACAGCGTCGAAGCGAAGAACACGTGAGCAGCGCGCTCTTCAGCAGCTCTGGGGCCGGGTATTGTCTTTCCGATCCGGAATACTATCAGGGCGACAGCTCGCTCTTCGCGGAGGGAGATCTCGCGCTCGTGATCGAACGCCGCGATGGTCTGCACCGGCACCGCTGGCCCATTCGCACACCCGCGCAGCTCGAGGCCTTGGGCAGCCTGCTGTCTCAGCTCACGTCCGGGCTCGAGCTCGAGGGGTTGCCGCCGCGCGCGCGCGTGCGCAGCTGGTTTCTGCGCTTGAAGCTGGCCGGCGTGCTGGTCCCGAGTGCGCGCGTAACTGCGAAGCGTAGAGCGCGAGACAGCGTCGTTCGGTCGACGGGGCACGCTGGGCTAGCGTTCGAGACGCCGACGACCCGTGTGCTCGTCGATCCGTTGTTCACCTTGCGTTATCGGCCCGAAGTCGATCGCCGGCACGAGCTTCGAGCGCCGCTGGACGCGGTCGTGCTCACGCAACCGCAGTGGGGGCACCTCGATCTGGACACGTTGCTGTGCGTCGATCGCTCGGTTCCCGTCTATGTCCGGCGCCGTGAGGGGCGGCGCTCGCTCGACAACGTAGACCTGGCGGCGCTCGCGCGCGAGCTTGGTTTTGGCCGCGTCGTGGAGCTCGAAGCCTGGCAGAACGCGCGCATCGGTGACATCGCGATCACCGCGCTGCCCTTTCACGGCGCGGGTTCGACGCAAGACGCCGCCGCCGATTGGATGACCCTGCTCGTCGATCTCGGCGGGCGGCGCGTGTTCGTCACGGCGAACGCCTGCCGCGACGCGCGCGGCAGCTTCGACGACGTCGTGCGTGAGGTGAGGCGGCGCGTGGGCCCCGTACACGTCCTGGTGGCCGGGTATCTGCACTACGCGTACCCGATCGCGTGGTTCACGCGCCGCCCTTTTTATCTCGGCCCGGGGCGCGAGCAAGCGACCACCGCTCTGGCCGATGGCCCGCGCTGGGCAACGCTGCTCGGCGCCGAAGCGCTGGTGTTCTACGCGGGTTTTGCGTGGAGCGAAGCGGAGCTGTGGCGTCCGCCGTGCGCGCAGGTCCTGTACGGTGGGGTCGTTCAAAAGGGCTGCCTCGCCGAAGCCGTGGAAGGGCTGGAGGACTGGACCACACCGTCGGCGTTCGCGCTGGCGCCCGGAGCGTCACTGCGCTGGCAGCGCGGGCAAGCGCTGCGTGCATTCGACTCGAGCGCGCGCGCGCTGCGTCCGCTCAATCGGAGTGCGCGCGTCGTGGCGCGGGAGGCGCAGGCATGACTCCCTTCTGGGGCACCAAACAGGCGATGCCGGGTCCGCTCGGGGTCTGGAACTATCGCGAGATCTTGATCTCGACCCTCGGCGGCGGCGAATGGCCCGAGTTCGAGCGGCGCCTGTCCCTGGGCTTGCTCGCGGAGGCGCACACGAACGAGTGCGGCGAAGGCATCGACGACGAAGCAGTGCGCCGCGCCGCCGAGAGCTACCGCCGCGCGGAAGGCTTGCTCACGGTCGAAGAGACCGAGCAGTGGCTCGCGGCGCAGGACCTGTCGCACGACGATTGGGAGCAATACCTGGTTCGCGGGCTCTTGCGCGCACGTGTGGGCGTTCGTCTCACGCTCCCGGCGCACGACCTGTCGCGGCATGCCGCCTTCGGCGAGGCCTTCTTCGGTGAGGCCGTGTTCTCGGATTTCTTGCCGGACGCGCGGGCCCGCTTCGCGAAGCTCTTGGCGCTGGTCGCGGAGGGCGATCCACCGCCTTTGCCCGACTCGCGCGAGCTCGCACGCGACATCGCCCTGCGCTATCCGTGGCTCGGCGAGGTCAGCGAGCCGAGCGTGGCGCGCGTTCACGCGGTGCTGGCGCGGGCCCAAGAGCGGATCGACACTGGCACGAGCGCACCGCGCATGGCGGCGCTGATCGCCGAGCGCGAGCTCGAATGGACGCGGCTCGAGTGTTACGTCGTCACCTTGCCGAGCGAGCGCATCGGGCGCGAGCTCGTGTGGTGTACACGTTCCGAGCGCCGCCCACTGGTGCCTGAGCTCACGCGTCGCGCCGGCGTCTTGGCGCGACGCCAAGCATTCCTGCTCGAAGACGCGCCCACGCCGGCAAAGGGCGCGCTGGCAAGCGCTCAGCCCGGCAGTGTGGTGGGGCCGGTGCGCGACGGCACTACCTGGAAGCTGTACCAGCTGGTCAGCCGCCGGCTGCCCGCGCTGACCGATGCCGACGTGGTGCGTATGGCGCGCATCAACCTCGAGCAGCAGCTGCTCAACGAGGCTTGGGTGCGTTCGCGAAGGCGTGAGGCGGCCCATGGTTAGCACGACACCGCTCACGCTCGAGCCGCCCGCGCCGCGCAGAGCGATACCTGCGCGCGAGCCGCGCCATCCCTCTCCCAGAGGCTCCTGGGTGAAGCTACTCGGTCATGCGGCACGCGAGCTCCCATTCGAGCGTCGGGTCCTGCACTTCGGCGAAGAGCTCTGGCAGCAGGGCGCCGCAGCGCCCGGCTTGGCCGTGATCTCCCACGGAAACTTGCGGCTGCTCACGCAGCTCGCCGACCAAGAAACGCACGTCGTGTCGCTCGGGCCGGGTGAAACTTTGGGGGCGGTGTCGCTCTTGCTCGGCAGCCGCGAGCTGATGACGGTTCGTGCGTGTAGCGCGTGGAGCGAGGTGTGGCTGCTCGACCCGCGGGCGGCGAGCAGCGTGCTCGAGCGCGCACCCGTGCGGCGAGCGTTGGCGGAGATCGCCGCGCAGCAATGGACCTGGCGCGCGCTGCGTTGCTTGCCGGGCCTCGCCGAAGTCAGCGACGAAGCGCTGCTCGAGCTCGCCGCCGCCGGTGAGATCGCGCGCCTCACTGCCGGAGCGCGCTGGCAGCGTACCCCGGCGCGCCCCGGCGAATACGAGGCCGTGCTCACGGGTGAAATCTTGCACGTCCGGGATGACAGCCGCCGCACGCTGCTCGCCCACGATCTCATCGCTCCCGCGCCTTGCCACCCGGACGGCGTGTACGAAGCCATCCGGCGTGCGGCGCTGTTCCGAGTCGAGCAAGGCCCCGTGGCCGCGCTCACGGGACGTTTCCCCGAGCTCTGCGCTGCGCTGCTCCCCACGTTCGACACCGACCACACAGGGATGCACCTGGCGGTCCCGCGACCGCCCGAAAGCGATGATGCGCTCGCCGGAGAGCTGAGCGGCGGCCCGCGTCGCGGCCGGATTCGGCGCATGCCCTGGGTGGCGCAGCTCGACGCGAACGATTGCGGCGCGGCGTGCCTGGCCATCGTGTGCCGTCACTATGGCCGGAAAGTCTCGATTCACCTGCTGCGGCGCTTGCTGCACGCGAATCGCGACGGCGTGCACTTGCGCGCGCTCTGCCACGCTTCGCGTCAGCTCGGGCTCGCGGCGCGCTCCGCGAAGGTTTCACTGCGGAATCTGCCGGAGCTGCCGCTGCCGGCGATCGTCCATCTCGACGGCAATCACTGGGCGGTGCTGTACGATGTCACACGCCGCCACGTGCGGCTCTCCGATCCGGCGATCGGCCGGGTGCGACTCACGCGCGCCGAATTCGAAAAGCGCTGGAACGGATTCGTCGCGCTCTTCGACTACACCGAAGACTTCGCGCACGCGCCGGAAGGCGAGCGGAACACCGCGTGGCTGTGGCCGTTCATTCGCCCCTGGATGGGCCTGATCGGTCAGGCTCTGCTGCTGGCCGGCGTCGCGGCGGTCGTGGAAGGGGCGCTGCCCATCGGGACGCAAGTCATCGTGGACAGCGTGCTCGTCGATCGGGACGTGCCGCTATTGATGACCGTGGCTGCAGGGTTCGGTGCGGCGCTCGTGTTCTTGACGCTGTCGATGATGCTGCAGCGTTATCTGCTCAGTTTCGTGGCCGTGCGCATCGACGGCGGCAGTCTCGACTATCTCGCGCGCAAGCTGCTCGATTTGCGCCTCTCGTACTTCGAGGCGCGTCGTGTCGGGGACCTGCGCCGGCGCATCGAAGGCGTGCGCGCGGTCCGCGAGTTCGTGATCGG
>DATHEN010000436.1:0-8323 GCA_035318565.1 Polyangiaceae bacterium | reverse complement strand
TCGCGTCTCCGGCGATGTCGGTGAGCGCAGCCTGCGCTTCCGGACTCGTTGCGTTGGAGAGCGCCGCGAGCAACGCTTCCTTTTCCGCCTTGGGCAGGCCCTTGCTCAACGCGAGGCGGGCGGCCTCGATGGTGGTCGGCTCGGTGTCGAACAGAGCGCTCATGCGCTCGATCAAATCCCAGCGAGCGTCATGATTCTGAGCTGTTCCGGGAATTTTGCTGAGTTGCTGGACGAGATCTTGCACGCTGGTTCCAGCGGCCAATTTGCGTTTGTGCTCGAGCTCCTGCTTCGCCGAGCGGGCGATCTCCGCGTCCGTGCTGAAGATGGGCGCGGATACCAGCGCGCTGCGATCCAGCGCCGGAATTGCCGCGATGCGCGTCTGTCTGAGGGCAAAACGCATGTCGCTGTCGACTGCAAAGCCTTGCTCGCCCATGGGAACTTTCAGAGCTTCGTGGGATTCCAGCTTCGAGATGACCCCGCTGGGCGCCCGCTCGATCGAGGCTTGCGCGCGAACGACGGTCTGAGCCGATGCGCCCGTGGCTTGCAACTTCTCCAGGAGCTCCAGGTACGTATACGCGAGCTTCTCTTTCTTGAAGTGATCCGGAGCGGTTCGCGTGTAGCGCGCCTGGTACGTGCCGTTGTGGTCGGACTCGACGGTTTTCCATTCGCGCGCATTGCCTTGCCCCGGGGGCTCCACGAACTGCAGCGCAGCAACCAGCATGCGCATCACGTTTCGCGAGAATCCGCGTGACGCGGGATCTACCGCCAGCGACTCGATGTGACCGGTTCCGCTCACTGTGAGCAGGAACGGGCGAGTGAGGGGCAGACGAACCGAGTCTTCGAAGTGCTTGCCATCGGCGCCGTCGTCGTTGTCCGAGACGAGTGAGACCTCGGACAACTGACCGTGCACGAGGGTTCGACCCTTCTCCGTTCCGAGCGACGTAAGGGCCAACAATGCAGAACCCGTGATGGTCAGCGTGCTGTCGCCGTGGATCACACTGGTGAAATGCGTGTCATACAGGCGCTGAAAGCCGGGCGCGGTGACATCGTCCGCCGTCGAGTTGCTCCGGTACCGGGCGGTGTGTACGGCTGGCGCCGCAGACTGTGCGGCAGTCTTCGCGATCGGCTTCGTCTCGCCAGCGCGAGCTAGCACGAAGGCGCCAACCAACACGCCCAGCGACCCGACACATGCGGCGGATACGGCAAGAGTTTTGCGACTAATACGAATAAAACGCATGACTTACGTCCCCGAGTAGAAGGAAACTCTGGGCAGCCCGAGAAGTGCTGCCCAGAGCGAGCCCCACTGGCTATTGCGAGCAAATCGGAACGTCGATGGTTCCCGACTCGTCGTTCAGCAGCTCCTCACGCGTGTAACCGGACCAGCTGACGAGCTCCTTCGAGTAACTTGCGAATATCAAGTCCGCCCAGACCTTCGCGCGCCCGCTCATGGTGCCGATGTGCAGCGGCATGCGGTTCGTATAAATTACGCGCGCGGTGCTGCCCAAATGGGGCGCTACGTGAGTCTGGCCCGACGCTGAAGCCGCGCCGACGTCAATGAGCTTGAAGGTGAGGGTCACGCCGACGCCCAGGACGTCCTCTATGCCTGCGTAGGCGTCCATTCTGGTCGTCACGTACCCGCCGGCGTCCATATTGGCCGCCGTCTTTCCATACAGCGAATCAAGTTTGCCGATGTATTTGTTGGAGTGGGAGAGTGCACTGACGCCAGCGTGCAAGGTGCCAGTTATCTTGGCTTTCACGGTGACGGGAACAGGCCCGAGAGTGAACGTATACTGGGCTTGAAATAACGTCGTGGATAGACTCTTTTCGAAAGCAACGCAGCGAGTTTTCGCGTCACCATAGCAACCCATCGCGCCCCAATTTTCGAACAGCATATTGCCCATCATCGCAACCTTGCCGTAGGTATTGGTTTGCATTCCGTTTGAGTTGCCGGCAAGGGAGTGCACGTCGAGTGGCACTTGCATGTTCCCGAACACCTGGGCGCGCGCCGTCAACTTCTGCTCCGCGTCACTTCCGTACCAGGCGGTTGGAGCCGGACAACCCGGACCCCCGCCCCAGGCCCCTTCTTCGCTGAGATACGAATAGTCAGCGTAGAAATTGAAGTTGCCAAAGGTGCGGCGGTCGTAATCGTATGTCTGGCGATTGTACGCGTGTGCCTGCGTATTGCAAAACACTCCCGCCAAGATCAAACCAGCGCTCAGTAGCAGCGCTTTGCCTCTTAACAATGTCATGTGTTAACTCCGTTCAACTCTTTCAATGCCCATAAACGATTCAGACGCGAGACTTAGCGTTCGCGCTGAATCCAAAATGTGCGCTGGCGCGCGCGAGTGCAAATACCGGCTACAGGATCAAGGGCGATACGGATCCGATGGCGGGGGTTCATCCGGCTCATCGGCTCCAGCCCGGCCCGGTCCTGCCGCGCGGATGTCTGCCTCGACTTCGGCAGATTGCGGCATTTCTCCGCGCCCGAACTCACCGTAACCCAGGACCGGCTGGTCGTTCGGCGTGTTCGTGTCAGGGGACGCTGTAGACGGGCCAGGGCTCTCCGTCTGCTTGGATTCGGCGCCGTCATCAATGCGCGCACTCAGCGCGTGCACGCCAGCAGGTGTCGGTTGCGTTTCAGCTGCCCTCGGCACGGCGCGCGGCTCGGCTGCCGCCGACCAGAGCGAGGCGACTCCAATCCCCAGCGCCAAAGTGGGCAGGGCGAGGAACATCGCCTTTCGATGTCCAAGCGTCACACGTCCCATTGCCAAAACCAGAAGCAGCTTGCTTCGCCCTGCACGTGATCGGACGCTGAGCCCCGGCTCGTGGAGAGCCGCCAGCGCGGGCGCCCCGTCGAGGCCTCGATTTCCCGGCTGAGACGCACCGCCTCGCCGCCGCCGCGGAATTTGCCCTGCACCAGATCGAGATAGCAGATGGATGTGTCGGCGTACTCCATCAACACGCTGGCGTTGCCAGACGACCACCACCCGCCGGCGAAATGAACCGGGACGGTTCTGGTTGGTGTGGCCACACGAAGCGACATGGCACTGCCGTGAATGATCTTACCGAGGCCGCCTTCATCGGCGCAGTCGTTCGAGTGAATGCGAGAGGGCACCGACCTACTATTCGATTGCTCTATCCTGACCTGCTCACCGCCGCCCGAGGTGCGCCCGCAATCACTGCCCGGGCACGGGAATGCATTGATCATCGTGGCGGAGTCTCCTCCCCACGCAGGCATCGAGCTGTGCGAACAATTCGGGTTGTGAGCATTGGCTATGGAACTGAAGTTCAGGTTCCAGGACGTCTCGACGACGTCCTGGGTGCCATCCCCTGCCAGGAAGCAGGTCTTGGGCGCGCACATCGCTTCGCCTTGTTCTTCGGCGCCGCGGGTCACGAGCCAGAAGAAGCCATCGTTGCTGCGCCCCTCGACGGTGACGCCAGAGTTGCTTTTGCTGCCATCGAACCTTCCAGCAACTCGGGTCAACCAGCAAACATGCGTGGCAACGGGCATCAGCTTGGCTGATCCGCCGTTGCGCGCCCACCAGGGTGCACCCGAATTACATTCCGTGAGCGCAGCGTGAGCGCTCGCGACGTTCTCCGATTGGTCCGGCTCGGCTCCGCATCCAGCGTTCAGCGAGCTGAACAGGCCCAGTGCAGCGGCCGCACAGCGTGCAGACTTATTCATGTTTTGCTCCCAAGACTGCCAAAACTGCAGTGAGACGTCTCACGACTCACGACAGCCAAAGAAAGTTCCTACCATCATCGAAACGGAAGTTCGCGTTAACGACGCGTTAAACTTTGCTGCCGACAGCCTGCCCGACAGACGACGCTCAGGTCGAGCTGCCGATTCCCCGTGATTCCGCCTCACCCATCTGGCGCTGCCACTCGAAAAGAACGACGCCCAGAGCGACCGCCAGGTTCAGGCTACGCGTCTGGCCCCGCGCTGGAATCGTCACCGCAGCAGCGCTTGCCGCGACGACCTCCGGCGGCAGCCCACGGCTCTCGGAGCCGAACAGCAGCAAGTCCGTGGGTGAGAAGCGATGGTCGGTGAGCGCCCGTGCCTTCGAATCGGCAACCGTGGCGACCACTCGCTGAGCCTGAGCCGCGAGGAATGGCGCGGGTTCTTCGATGCGGATCCACTGGACCTTCTGGAACGCACCCGCCGAGACGACACGCAGCTCGCGCGACCGGGCCTTGCCGTAGCGTTCGCGAATGAGACGTTGTGGATCGAAAACGTAACACTCACGCTGGCCAAATACCTCGAGGGTGCGGGCCAGAACGCAAACATTGTGGAAGTCCTGAGGCGCGTAGAGAAAGACGCTCGCCATGCTGGGTTAGCGTAGTCGCGCCGACATCCCCGCGAACAGAGCCAGCGCGAACCCTGCACGCAGCGGTTCGCGCCGTCTGCCTTTGCAGTAGAAAGCTCTGCCCTTATCGCAACCCGAAGAACGAGAGCACGGCGAGTACGACGACGATGAGTCCAATAATGTAAATAATGTTTCTCACGATAAGCTCCTTGTTGGCGTCAGCGATCATTCAGAAAGCACAGCGCGTGCCAGCGCGGCTGACGCCTCGAACGCAGGCAATAACGTGCTCTCCGGGGATCCGTGATCGAGCGCGCGCGCAGCGACGTGCTCATTCGTCACGCGCGCTTTGCATCACGCGCAAGGATTGCGGAATCTCGCGACCCTCTCGGATCGGTTTACGCGCCCTATTTGGGGTTTCGTGAAGCAGATCCGGGAGCTACTCTCGAGCGCTCGGTACTGCTGCATCAGCGCGGCAGCTTTTTAAGGGAGAAATGACATGCGAAAGCTCTTAACGCGCGCGTTCGCGCTCGGTTGTGTTGCCAGCCTCACCCTCGCTGCGTGCGGGGACGACGAAGGCGACGATGGCAGTGCTGGAAATGGGGGAACTGGCGGCACTGCCGGTGCTGCAGGCAGCGGCGGCAAAGCCGGCAGCTCGGGGAGTGGCGGAGGCGGAGGCACCGCGGGCGCGAGCGGCTCGGGAGGAAACGCAGGCAGCGGAGGTTCCGGAGGAACTTCGGGCGCTGGCGGTGGTGCGGGCAGCTCGGGCACCGGAGGCGGCGCGGGTTCGGACGGCGGATCAGACGCAGGCGTCGTGGCGCAGGTCGTGCCCTGCACGGGCGACATCGCTGTGACGATCAACGCCGTCGAAGACGGCGCGTCCTTCGAGTTCTCGCCCGCGACGGGTACGATCGAGCCCGGCGAAGTCGTCCGATTCCGGAATCAGACCGAGATGGGTCACACGGCCACGTCCGGCGACGGAGGACAAGATCCAGGCGTGCCGGACGGCATCTGGGATACCGGCAACATCGCAGCCGACTCTTCCAAGTGCGTGCGCATCAACGTAGTGGGTAGCTACCCCTTCTACTGCACGCCACATCCAGTCTCGATGACCGGTCAGATCACCGTCGAAGACTGATCGCCATTCACAAGTCGCAGCGCGGGCTTCCGCCGCCGCGATAAAACGGGTCCTGATAGACGATCGAATTCGAGATCGTCCAGCTGCTCGTCAAGGTCGTCAGGGTTGCCCCATTTCGTATCAAGCGAAACTCGGGGCGCCCTTCCGCGAGCGGCACTCTGAAGGACGTGAGACCAGCGGCTGCTTGCAGCTCTCGCACCTGTGCGCCAATTCGGATCGAGAGCGTACCGGGCTCTGCGAGCAACGCCACGAGCTCGATCTCGTCCGTTACCGGGGAGCCGCTGTCTCGCCGCTGGAACAGGCCGCCGGTTTGCTTCGTGAGGTCGGGCGCGGCGCTCATGGCATGGGAACGATGGAAGTAGAACAAGCGGTCGCGGACGATCGCCGGAGCTGAGCCGGTCTTGAACCACGTGCTGTAGTAAGCGGTGAGGTCGGCGAAGGCGTACTGCGTGCGTTCGGAGGGCGAGACCTCACTGTGTTCGGAGTAGTCGTTCCAGGTGACGAGATGCACGAAGTCGGCGCCGCCGGTGATCGCGGCTTGCCACAGCGAGCGGTAGGTGAGGGAGTTCTGCGCTTCCCAGTACACGAGATCTTTGGGGCGCATGTCTTGTGGGGCCACGGGCGCCATCCAAACCAGGCCCGCGTCGTGAGCCCATTTCGCTGCGCTGGTCAGGCTGGTCGCGCCGGAGGGTGTGCGCAATCCCCAAGATGACGTGCCCCAGAGCGGCGCGCTGGCCTTCATGGTGGTGGTGGCGTTCTGCCAGGGCACGTTCGAAAACAGCGGCATGAAGGCGGTTCGCACCCCGCGCGCTGCGAGCGCGGAGAGCGTCGTCGACCACCACGCGGCGTCGCGCTTTTCGGCGCCGTAGGGTGCAATGACGACTCGGCCATCGGCGAGTTTCCACACGGAGTTGGGGTGTGTATTGACGGTGCCGGCGATCGCATCGACGAATTGCTGCGTGGCCGCGGCGGGGTCACCCGTGAAGGTGGCGTACATGTCCGGCATGAGGCCGATCTTGAAACCGGTATCGACGCGTTCCGCGGCGGACAGCATTTGGCCGAGGCGAGTCCAGTGCGTACCGGTGGTGTTCAACATGTTGTACATGAAGCCATCGATGCCAATTTCGATGGCGCGGCGGATCTCGATCTCGTAGTTGCGATCGAACCAGGCGCTGTCCGTGGAGGGTGTCATGGGCAGCGGACGATCGCGCAGGTATCCGCCCGCGAATTGCCATTTGCCGTTTTCGCCCGTGTCGGTCAGGTAGTGGCGCGCGTAGTAGTCGCGGTCGGGCGCTTGGTTGTCGATCGAGAGCGGGAACGGAGAAAAATAGTGCGCGAACACTTTGCGTGGCGAGGCGCGTAGTGCGAGGACGGTGGGCTTGTCGAATGCAAAGCAACCCTTGTTGCTCGTAGCGCCCGCATCTCGTGGCGCGCCGCTGTCGGCACCGGAAGTCGAACCACTGCTACCGGCCTGACCGCCGCTCCCGCCGCTGCCAGCGCGTCCTCCCGAGCCGGCGCGGGAGCCTGCAACTCCTGATGCGCCCGACGCGCCGCCCGTAGAAGGGCCACCTGGAGCGCCGTCCGAGCAGCCGTAGTGAACCACGAGCAGGGAAAGAGCGCAGAGCGTGGGCGACAGCTTTGGATATCGCATCCTGGTAGAAGAAGTAGTTTGGGCGCAGGAAACGGCTCAGTGAATTTCTTGAGCCGTTCTTGGTGCAACGTTCTACCTGTCTTGAAAGGCGATGCTCGGCCGAGTTACCCGTCTCGAGGCGCAGCCCACCGACGCCGAGCTCGTCGAGGCGGCGCGTGCCGGCGATAGGTCCGCGAAAGAAGCGCTGTTTCGACGTCACGTGCGCTCGGCTGGGGAGCGCGCCTACCGGCTGCTTGGTCGCGATCAGGAGCTCGAGGACGTGGTGCAGGAGAGTTTCGCGCAGGCTTTTGCCGGGCTCCTGCAGCTCGAAGATCCTCGGGCGTTTGCCGGTTGGCTGTCTGCGATCGTAACGGGCACGGCCATTGGAGTCATACGCAAGCGGCGGCTCCTGGCTCGCCTCGGCATCGTGCGCGCGGAGCCGGTTCAGCTCGAGGCGCTGATCGCGCACTCGGCGCCGCCCGACGTGGTGGCGGAGCTCCGTGGTGTTTACGGCGTCATTCACGAGCTGCCTGCGGCACAGCAGGTGGTTTTGATACTGCGGCGGGTGGAGCAACTGACGCTCGTGGAGATCGCCGAGCAGACCGGCTTTTCACTCGCCACCGTCAAACGCCGCCTGGTCGCGGCGGAAGCACGGCTCGCCAAGGGCGTCGGGCTCGGCACGAGGAAGTCATGAAGGTCGTCAAACGGCGTCAGCCTGCGGATTTCATCCGTGATCCACTGTCTTCCGATCGGATCGAGCGCATCTGGCAGGGCCTCGATACGCGCGAGTACGGGCTTGCGAAGTGGCGGCGCAGCAAGCAACTGGCCGTTGCTCTCGCCGTCACGGCGTGTGCGGCGGCGCTGGTTTTGTTCCTGTTCCGCAAGCCGCCCGCGCCGCCGGCAGGTGCCGTCGCGCAGCGTGCGGGTTCGGTCCTCGAGGCGCCGAAGCTGGGTGAGCAACTTTTACTTCCGGATGGCAGTGAGGTGCGTCTTGCGAACGCAGCGCGCGCGCGGGTGCTCGAGCTCTCGGCGCGTGAGGTGCGGTTGCGGCTCGAGCGCGGCTGGCTGACGTGTGATGTGGAGCCGCGCGCGGAGCGGCGCTTCGTAGTGGAAGTGCGCGACATCGAAGTCAGCGTCAAGGGTACGGAGTTCACCGTCTCGCTCGAAGCGAACGGCTCGGCCGTCACTGTTTCCGTTGCGCGCGGTCTAGTCGAAGTGCGGGATAGAACGCGACTCATTGCGAGCTTGGAA
>DATHEN010000435.1:0-3374 GCA_035318565.1 Polyangiaceae bacterium | reverse complement strand
CATGACCGGGCCACGGGGCCCCACGGGCGGACGCTGGTCTAGAACGGGGGGCTCCGGCAGCGGCATGCCGCCTTGCGTCCAGTAGACGACCACGCCCAATCGACCATCGGCGCGCGGCTCGGGATCGCCGAAGTTGTAGTTGGCGACGACGTCGGGCGGAATACGCCCGAGGCTTCGCATTTCGTTCAAGTCATCGAACGCAAATTCACTCCGACACAGGTTGCCCTGGCAAGCGGTGTGCTGCTCGTTCGGATGAATTTGGTAGCGCACGAACGCCTGCTCGAGCAGTTGCTTCGCGCGCTCTGTCCCGACCGAGTCCGGGGACGCTTCGCGCCATGCTTCGTAGAGGTAGGTCAGGCGTCCGCCGACTTCGACCTCGCTCGGGGTATGCGGATTGTCAGGCTCCGTCTGCGCTGGCTCACTGTTCTCGACGGCCGCCACAGCCGCCGCAGCGCGTGCTGGGTGGACTTCCTCGGCGTGGCTCCGAGTCGCGTTGCGGACGTGCGGCTCCTCCGCCGCTCGAGCGGAAACGATCGCGTCCCTCGAGTGCCCGCTGGTCTTCCACAGCGCAACGCCACAAGCGGCCGTCAGCGCAAGCGCGAAGACCCCCAGCAGTCGACGCCCTTTCCGCCGCGTGGCTGGTTGCGAGGGTAGCGCCACGCTCTTGATCTTGGCTCCGTACACACTGCGCTCCATGACCACCTACCGATCCGCCATCACTTCGGGAGAGTTGGTCACGAATGCGTGCGTGATGCTTCCGCGCACGTGACCCGAAAGCGAGGTGCCGGCGGGAGCCGTGTCCATCGGATGGCACAAGGTCATGTCTTCGCCTTCGAGCATGCCGCTCGCGTGCACCATCGGACCGTAGAAGAGCGTCGACCCGCGTGCGAAGCTGCCGGATCCCGAAGTCCCGTGGCAAACCGGAGTGTCCGTCCACGTTTCCTTCGGCTCCTGCACGATCGAGCGATAGTTGGCCGTTCCGCCACCGGGCAATGGCCGCGTCGAGGACTTCAACGGAAACAATTGGTGACGAACTCGATAGTGCCAATTGTCGGCTCTGTTCCTCAGCGACGCGGGGTCCGCAGGATTCATCGGGGGCGGGAATTTCCCGTAGTGCTCCCAATACTGGCTGTTCTCCTTGTGCGTCGGCAGATTCAGCACTTCATGAAACCACCACGTTTCGACGTCCGTCATGTCGCTGGCGCTCGACGTCAGCGCATACTGCGAGGTCGCAGGCCGACCGGGGCACTCGAGCAGCGCAATGTCGACGTCGGTTCCCACGCCCGCAGGACAATTTTGCACGCCGCCGAAACTCGCGTCGCAGCGCCGTTTCACGCGACAGCTCTGCGGAACGACACTCCATCCGAAGGTGATGTCTCCGCTGTCCGTCCAGTTCGGCCAATTACCGCTCACTTCGCTGACAAAGAACACCTGCAGCCAGTTCATCTGCTGCAGCTTGTACTCTTCGACGACGACGCTCTGCGTGTTCAGCGCCAGGTTCGCGACGCAGTGCGCTGCCGTCACGGCATAGTGCTTCGAAACGAACGTCGCGCCGCAACTGACGTGCGGCGTAAACGCATCCAGGTTCGTCGTACGCACGGCGCCGGTCGACCGCGACTGCGGCGAGTTCGTATTGTCGGTGATGATTTCCATATAGCGCAGGGCCGGAAAATTCGCCTGGACGGCCTGCGTCTGTTCTGCGATCTCGCCCTCCGACAGCGTTTCCACGGTCGAACCGCACGCCGCAACAAAACCGATCATCGATAAAACCGTTGCCACTCGAGTAATGAACATCACGATACCTCCCCCGCGCGCGACGGGACTTCAATCGACAGGGCCAAACGGGCTCAGCGATCGGCCATGACTTCGGGGGAGTTGGTGACGAACGTGTGCGTGATACTTCCGCGCACGTGACTCGAAAGCGAGGTGCCGGCGGGAGCCGTGTCCATCGGATGGCACAAGGTCACGTCGCCGCCGTCGAGCATGCCGCTCGCGTGCACCGTCGGACCGTAGAATAGCGTCGAACCGCGCGCGAAGGCGCCGGCTCCCGACGTCCCGTGGCAAACGGGAGTGTCCGTCCACGTCTCCGTCGCCTCCGCGAACACCGAGCGATAGTTGGCCGTGGCCTGTCCGGATAGGGGCCGAGTGCTGGACTGCAGGGCGAACAGCTGATGACGAACGCGGTAGTGCCAGTTGTCCGCGCGATTTACCGGCGAGCTCGGAACCGCGGGATCCGACAATGGAGGGTACTTGCCGTAGTGTTGCCAGTACTGAGTGTTCTGCTGGTGTGTCGGCAAATTCAGCACTTCATGAAACCACCATGTTTCGACGTCCGTCATATCACTCGTTGCCGCTGTCAACGCGTACTGCGACGTCCCAGGGCGCGTCGGGCACTCGAGCAAGGCGATGTCGATGCTGGGCGTGATACCGGCCGGACAATTCTGCACTCCGCCCTGCGTCGAATCGCAGCGGCGCTTGACGCGGCAGCTCAGGGGAACAGCCGTGTAGCCGAAGGTCATATCGCCGCTGTCCGTCCAGTTCGGCCAATTGCCGCTCACTTCGCTGACAAAGAACACCTGCAGCCAGTTCATCTGCTGCAGCCTGTACTCTTCGATCGTGACGTTCTGCGTGTTCAGCGCCAGGTGATCGACGCAGTGAGCAGCCGTCACGGCATAGTGCTTCGAAACGAACGTCGCGCCGCAGTTTGCATGTGGAGTAAACGCATCTACGTTGACGGCACGTATTGCACCTGTCGATCTAGACTGCGGAGAATTCGTATTATCCGTAATGACCTCCGCGTAGCGCGCGAACGGAAAGTCAGCCTGAACGGCCTGCCCGAGCTCGCCGAGCGCTTCTTCCGAAGGCGACGATTCCCCTGAAGCCCCACACGCAGGAACGGCAAGAACCAACGGAAAAACCGCCAAAAAACGCAAAGCAGACATATCCACCTCACCCACACGTGGGATTCAAAACCGCTTAAAAACGAACAACCGAACGCGGCGCCCAAACCGGACCCGCACGCCTTACAACTCAGCTAACCCAAGCAACCTAACGTACGTCATTGCTTCTCACAAGCGCAATCGCACTCTCTCATGAATTCATCGCACTCTCGTTTCGTTCGACGAGCGCGCCCACCAGAGCGTGCACCGCGAATCGCAGCGTGAGCCTCCCTCCAACGCCGCGAGCGCACACGCGCTCCGTGGCGCGAGCTCGACACGGGTCTGCTTGCGTCGAGATCGACGACGCGCTCTATTGGTTCGACACAAAGAGCAAAAGGAGGGCAGCGTGCTCGAGCACAAGATCACTGCCATCGTTGCACTCGTAGGGTTCCGCCTTTTTCCGTTCGCCGTCTACGCCGCCATCGGGCGCGTCGT
>DATHEN010000434.1:0-3074 GCA_035318565.1 Polyangiaceae bacterium | reverse complement strand
AGTTCGAAGGTCCGCGCGGCACTGCCGTGGACGGCACGAAGTGGAACCTCGTCAACAAGGGCGACGGGTTCGGCAACAACGAGCTGCAGTTTTATACGAACCGTACCAAGAATGCTTCGCTCGACGGTGAAGGCTCCCTGGTCATCACGGCGATCAAGGAGGCTTACAGCGGGCGGGACTACACTTCCGCGCGGCTCGAAAGCAACGGCAAGTTCGAGTTCACCTACGGCAGGGTCGAGTCGCGCCTGCGCGTGCCACGCGGACAGGGCATCTGGCCGGCGTTCTGGACGCTCGGCGCGAACATCGGCAGCGTCGGATGGCCGACCTGCGGGGAAATCGACATCATGGAGAACATCGGCCGGGAGCCTTCGATCGTGCACGGCACCCTGCACGGTCCCGGATATTCCGGCGGAAATCCGCTCGGCGCTGCTTACACGCTCCCCGGCGGCCAGAAGTTTGCCGATGCTTTCCATGTATTTGCCATCGAATGGGAGCGCGACGTGGTGCGCTTCTACGTCGATGGACAGCTCTATCGCACGCGCACTCCCGCGGACGTTCCCTCGGGAGCACGCTGGGTCTACGACCACCCGTTCTTCATGTTGCTCAATGTGGCGGTCGGCGGAATTTGGCCCGGCTCTCCGGACAGTACGACGACCTTCCCGCAAACCATGACCGTGGACTACGTGCGCGTTTATACTCGCAGCAACTAGCCACGCTGCACGCCCTGTAACCCACCATGACGCCGTCCAGCCCATCGCTCTCCAGTCCGGACATCACGGACAGGCTCGAAGAGGCGGCGGCCCCGGCGCTCTCGTTCCGTCAGGTGTACGACACACACTTTGCGTTCGTATGGCGTGCGGTGGCGAACCGCGGCGTCGCGCCGGCAGCGCTGGACGACGTCGTTCAGGAAGTATTTCTGGTCGTGCACCGCAAGCTTGCCGACTTCCAGGGGCGCTCGTCCGTACGCACCTGGCTGTCGGGCATCTCGCGGCGTGTGGTGTCGGATCACGTCAAGAAGCGCGGCAATCGCCCGGTGGCGCATGAAGCGCTCGAGGATCATCCACTGGAGAGCGGGGAGAACCCGGGGCGCGCGCTGGAACGCCGCGCTGCGGCCGAACTCGTGGACGCGCTGCTCGCCAAGCTGCCGGACGCGCAGCGCGAAGTGTTCCTGCTCTACGAGCTCGAACAACTGACCACGCGCGAGATCGCCGAGCTCACCGGCGCGAACGAAAATACCGTGCAAACGCGCCTGAAGGCGGCACGGCTTGCATTTCAGCAGGCTCTCGCGCGCCACCGCGCCGCCAGCGCTCGAAGGGAGGCATGATGGATCTCGATCCCGAAGCCATGCGTATTCTGCAGCTCGCGCGTGAAGCACGGACTCCGAGCGCTCTGGACAAAGCACGCCTCGACCGCACGCTTGCCGTTGCGCTCGGGCTCACGGCCACGTCTGCGGCAGGAACGGCAACGGCGGTCACGGCAGGAAAGCTCGCCGGCATGACGCTGGCGCTGAAGTGTACCGCGGGAATCGCGGTCGTTGCCCTGGCAGCGGGAGGCGGCTATTCGGAGTGGCGTGCGGCGTCGCGTTCACGAGCCGTGTTGGCCGCACCGGTGGCCGCAGCGTCCGCCAAGGTAGCGGCTACTCCGGCGCTGACCGTTCCCGTGGCCCCGGTTGCGCGCGAGAACGAACGCCCGAGCGCCAACGTGCCGGCTGCCGGCCCCGGGCTGCGCGCCACGCGTGTGGACCGCGCAGAGCCGTCCAAGACCGCTCTCGCCGAGGAACTGGATCTGCTTCACGACGTTCAGGCCAAATGGCGGCGCGGCGATGCAGCTGCGGCGCTCGGGTTGCTGGCGCAACACCGCCGGCGGTTCCCTCGCTCTCAGCTCGGACCCGAGCGCGACGCGCTGACGATTCTGAGCTTGTGCGCCGTGGGCCGCACCGCGCAGGCCAGAAAACTCGCAGAGCGCTTTCTGCGCAGCGCCGCGCGCTCGCCGCTCCGCGCATCGGTCGAGGAAAGCTGCGGCGGACGGTGATAGCCTGCGAGCGTGCGCAGAGGCTGCTGGCTCGCTCTGGCTTGGTGCCTGTTTCCGATCGTCAACGCGCGCGCCGAAGACGGCGCTCTGCCGCTCGACTTGACCTGGCAAGCTCCGAAAGAATGCGCGTCTAGCGCTGACATCCGGGCGGAGCTAGCGCGCATCGCGCGCGTCCGTCCAGGGCTCAGCGTGACCCCCCTCGAAGCGCGCGGGCGCATCGAGCGAACCGCCAGCGGTTACCGCCTCAGCTTGCGCACGAACCGCAACGGCGAGATCGGTGAACGCCAGCTGAGCGCTTCCGAATGCCGCTCGCTGGCGCGCCACGTGACGCTCGTCCTAGCCGTCGCGTTCGGTGAGGGAGTCGAGATCCTGGACGAAACCGAGGCAAGCGAAGCCGATGCCGATGCCCCGCGCCCCGCGCCGCCTGCTCCGCCCGAGCCGCCCGTGCCTGCTGCGGAGCCCAAACTTGCTGCAAGAGTCGCGGAGCCGCGCCGCGCGCGCGACAGCGCAGCGTCCTCGCGCCGCGAGCTGTGGGCCGGGGCGAGCGTGCTCTTCGATGTGTTGCCGTCACCCGCTCTCTCGGCGATGGCCGGAGCGAACCTGGGCTGGCAGCAACTCTGGCTGCGGCCGCGGGTGTCCTGGCTACCCCGGGTCGACGCCCAGCTCGAGCAGGATCTGGACACGCGCTATGACGGCCTCGGCGGCGCACTGGCCGTGTGTGCGGGGACGCCGCTTACGTCACTGCTCGTGAACGCGTGTCTCGGGGGTTCGGCGTGGGCACTGCGCGGTCGAGCGTGGGGAGCCCCGGAAAGTGGTTCCGCCGTTGCTCCCTGGTACGCGGGCACTGCCGACGCCGGGCTCTCCTGGCCCGCGCACTCCCGATTCCGAGCGGCACTGGACGCCGGCGTAGCGGTGTCGCTCAGCACGCCGCGTTTCGTGATCGATGGCTGGGGCGAGGCGCACCGCGTGCCCCGCGTCACGTCGAGCCTGGCACTGGCGCTCGTTCTTGCGCTGTAGCGCGCCGTTCACGGCGACGCATGTCT
>DATHEN010000433.1:0-3629 GCA_035318565.1 Polyangiaceae bacterium | reverse complement strand
TCGAACCGGTAGTAAGCTCACTGCTCGTCGATACACGTGCGGAATCGCCGCAATCGGAGCGGCGGGCTGGGCCAGCGCTTGCGGCCGCCCGATTTCCTCGAGCACCCGCTCGGCAGCCAGCCAACCCGAACGCGCAGCGCTTTCCATGGACGAGGGCAACTGCGTGCGCACCCAGTCACCCGCCAGGAGTAGTCCCGGGAGCGGGCTTTGCGTCTCGGGACGCAGGCGCTCGACGCCAACGTGCGGACAGTGGATTGCCAGCGGAATGCGCTGCACTCTGTAGCGTACGACGTGCTCTTCACGGGCCGTCGGCAAGAATTCGGCGACTTCAGCGCGGATGCGTTCCGCGATGACGGCGTCATCCAGTGCATGCACTCGATGGCTGTGGATGATATTGGCGGCGATTAGCGATGGCTCCGCGGCAAAGCCGCGATACACATTCGACAGGTCGTAGAAATCGCAGCCAAAATCGCGCGAATCGTACGAGCGTGCCCAGAACTTTCGGCGTGTGAGTTTGTGGTCGAACCATAGGAACACGCTCACATAGGGCGATGCCTCGAAGCGTCCCAGCTCCGCGAATGTTGGCTCGCGTACCAGGGTCTCGGGCAACGTCGCGAGCAGTGCATCAGCGGGGAGCGCCGCGACGACGAATCGCGCAAAGTGCGAAGTGCCATCCGCCAGCCGTACGCCGCACACACGCCCGTCATGCCGTAGGATCTCCGTGACGTGGCTGTTCACGTTGATTTGGCCGCCACGGCGTTCGATGTACTGGCGCGCAGCGGGCGCGTACACGTCGCCGAGGCCAGTATCCGCAAAGCCGAAGCGCGGCGCGTGTCTACTCAGCAAGAATCCGCAAAAACGAAACAGTGCGCCGGCCGAGCACTCATCCAGCGGCACGTTCAGAATCGCCTGCGCCATGAACGACCAGAGCGTCGTCAATGACGGTTCCCGTACGCCCAACCAGCCGAGAACCTCGGACGCACGGAAATCGTCCAAGCGCAAAACATCGCGCTCGTCGAGCTGCAGAGCGAACAAGAGCGCGGGTAGATTCGAAGCGATCTCGCGCGGGCTGATGCCGGGGCGGTTGAAGAGCGCGGGCCAAAAGTGAAGCGGAGGCGGGACGGAGTCGAGCGCGGCTTCGAACGCGCGCGAGCCATCGCTCACGGTCAGGTGCGGGCGCTCGTCCCAGACGATGCGCTCACGCGTGCCGAGTCTTTCCAGAAAACTGAGCACGTTCGCGTAGTTTTCCAAGAATACGTGCGGCCCGATGGGCAATGAATGTCCCGTCGCCTCGTCCACGACACTTCGCGCACGCCCGCCGAGGACCGGAGCGCGTTCCAGCACGAGCACACGCAGGCGCTCCGCAAGGCCGACTGCGCAAGTCAGCCCGGAAATCCCGCCGCCGATGACTATGGCGTCGAATTCTCGAGCGGGCGGCTGAGGCGAAGTGCACTCCAAGACCTATGAAGTAAGCCCGGATTGGCGCCACGCAAAGGCCGGGACTCGATCCCACACGCGCGATGCCGCCGCTCGAGCGCGTGAAAAGCGAGCGACGTTGACTTGATCGAAAAGCCGCCGAGCGGACACTTGCATCACGCCGGGTAGTCTCTTACGGCCATCCAGGAGCTCTGTAAGTGTTGAAATTCTCGAAGTTACGCTGGGCGAAAATTTTTACGGCGGCATTGGCGGCCCTTCTACTGGCCGGCAGCTGCAGTGAGGCCTATCTGCGGAGCGAGCCCAGTGGCTTGGTCGACTTCGGCTGGCACACCGTCGGCACCTCAGCGACGCGCACCGTTACCATCACGAACACCGGCGATGCCGACGCGGTGCTGCGCACTGTCTCCTTTTCAGCGACCTTCGGCAGTGGACATGCGTCATCGCCGCCACTCGTCCTCGAAGCGACTTCCTGCCGAGCTGGCGACACCCTCCCGGCCAACGGCGGCACCTGTACGTTCACGGTTCGCTTTTCTCCGGTGGAAGGCGGCGGCGCCATGGCGACGCTCGAAGTGAGCTACTACTGGACGAACGCGGCCTGGGATCGGACCCTGCGTCTTTACTTCAACGCCTTCGCCAACAACGCGCTGACGATCTCCGATTACCCGAGCTTCGACTACGGCGGCCTCTCGCTCACGAGCTCGGCCACGAAAGTGTTCGACGTCAAAAACTGGTTCGATCAGGACGTTACACTGGGCGCCGTCACGGCAGAGAGCCTGGGACTGAGCGCGCCATTTTCTCTCACGGGCGGCAGCTGCACCAGCGGCCTCACATTGGCCAATCGCGCGAGCTGTACGCTGGACGTAAAGTTCACGCCCACGCTGTTTGGGCCCGCGCACGACAACATCGACCTGAGCTATCGGATCGCGGGAAGCAGCGCCGATGCGATCGCTTCCCGGCCCGTCTCTGGAGCGGGCACGCGCGCCGATCCGGTGCGCAGCATCGCAACGGGCTGGAATCACACCTGCGCAACGTTGACCAGCGGGCACGTGCGCTGCTGGGGCATCGGCAAAGACGGCAGCCTGGGTTACGGCAACACGCGCAACGTGGGTGACAACGAATTCCCCACCACCGTGGGCAACGTGCGCATCGGTGCCGCCGTTGACTCGGTGGCCATCGGCTGGGGTCATTCCTGCGCGCGGCTTCGGGACGGCGGACTCCGCTGCTGGGGCGGAAACGAGAGCGGCGAGCTCGGCTACGGGCACAAGCGCAGCATCGGCGACGACGAGCTTCCGTACACTGCGGGCGACGTCAAGATTGGCGGCAACGTAGTCCAGGTTGCTGCCGGACGGTATCATTCGTGCGCACTCTTGTCGGGCGGATCCGTGCGCTGCTTCGGCAGCAACGACAACGGGCAGCTCGGCTACGGGCACACGCGTAACATCGGCGACGACGAGCTTCCCAACGTCGCTACCGTGGACGTCGGAGGCCCGGTGCGTCAGCTCGCAGCCGGCGGCTCGCACACGTGCGCGCTTCTGTTCAACGGAGCGGTGCGCTGTTGGGGCAACGGCGTGGGTGGCCGTCTCGGCTACGGCAACGTCGACACGATCGGCGACGATGAAGCGCCGAGCGTCGCGGGTGACGTGAACCTGGGCGGAAAAGCCATTCAAGTCGCTGCCGGCTGGTTTCATAGCTGTGCCTTGCTCGATACGGGATCGATTCGCTGCTGGGGCGTCAACACCGACGGTGAGCTCGGCTATGGCAATACCCAACACGTCGGAGACGACGAGCTACCCTCGGCGGCCGGAGACGTGAACGTGGGCGGTGCCGTGTCGCAGCTCTCAATCGGTGAACGGCACACCTGCGCGCTGCTCACGACCGGTAAGGTGCGCTGCTGGGGTTACAACGAATACGGCTGGCTCGGCTACGGACACACGCAAGCCATCGGCGACGACGAATCGCCGGCCAGCGCTGGAGACGTGCCGCTACCGGCTGGCGCTGCGCAAGTGAGCGCGGGTTGGGTACACTCGTGTGCTCTGCTCACGACGGGAGGCGTGCACTGTTGGGGCTGGCCTGGAGACGGCTTGCTCGGCAACGCCCAGCCCACGGACTATCCGAATACCCCGGCGTCCACGGCCGCCGATGTGCCCGTTCAATGAGGCCCGGTAATGAATGGGCCGTGGCACAGCCGATGA
>DATHEN010000432.1:0-10653 GCA_035318565.1 Polyangiaceae bacterium | reverse complement strand
GCCCAGAAGCCGGCGCTCCGCCGCTGGCCACGCCGATCGCGCCGCCAGCAACAGCGCGGCGTGGCGCTCGTGCTCGTGCTGGGCGCGCTCACGATCATGACGGTGATGCTCACGGAGTTTCAGGATGAAACCAGCGCCGAGCTCGGCAGCGCGCTGTCCGAGCGGGACGCCCTGAAAGCCGAGTACGCAGCCAAGAGCGCCCTCAATCTCTCGCGCTTGTTGATCGCCGCAGAGCCCACGATTCGCACGAGCCCGGTGGGCATGCTGCTCGCGATGATGAACGGCGGACGTGCGCCGCCGCAAATCCCCGTCTGGGAGTTCGCCGACCGAGTGCTGGGCGCTTTCAACGACGCGGCGGCGAGCGCCGAGTTCTCGTCGTTTACCAGCGTCAACCTGGCCGAAGGTAAGAATCTCGGTCTGGCCGATGCCGGATTCGAGGTCGACATCGTCGACGAAGACTCGAAAATCAACATCAACACTGCGGCGCGCGCCAGCACGTTCGCGAACGTGCAGCTCGCCGGCCAGCTCATTGGGCTGATGGCTGGCGCGCAGTACGATTCGTTGTTCGAGGCCCGTGACGCGCAGGGCCAGTTCTCGGACCGTTTTGCGATCTGCTCGGCGATCGTCGATTGGACCGATCTCGATCAGGATTCGTTCGTCTGCGATACGCAGTCTGCGACGGCTCAGAACACGGCGGCCGAAGATTCCTACTACGAGCTCCTGAAGCAGCCGTACTCGCGCAAGAACGCCGCCTTCGACAGCCTCGAGGAGCTGCGCCTCGTGCGTGGCATCAACGACGACTTCTGGTCCACGTTCGTGGACCCCGACCCGGACAACCCCGACAAGCGCATCCTGACGGTCTGGGGGCAGGGCAAAGTGAACGTGAATACTGCCAACGCGCGCACCCTGTTCGCGCTGATCTGCAGCACGGAGATGGCGCCCGACAGCCCGATCTGCAAAGACCCGGCAGAATCGATGAAGTTCTTGAGCTTGGTGTCCATGGTCCGTGGCTTCACGGCGGGCGCGCCGATTTTCGGCTCGCCGCGCGCCTTCGTGCGCGGCATGCAGGGCAGAGGTCAGCTCTTCAAGCCGATCTTCGAGATGCTGCATATCAAACCCGTGCTCTGGAAATCCGAGGACGTTGCCATCAAGCACATCAGCACCGAGAGCCAGATGTTCAGCATCTACGCCACGGGCTACGTGCGCTCCGGGAAACGCGAGACGCGCGTGCGCTTGCACAGCGTGGTCGACTTCCGCGGCGCTCCTCCGCCCGGCCAGGAAAAGGCAGCGATGGTCGAGAATCTGTTGGGCGCGGCGGGCGGTACGGGTGGATCCGGCGGTCAGCCGAGCACTCAGCAGCCCACGCAAACGACGCCCGGCCAAGATCCGAATCAGGCAAACTTGCCAGAAGGCGCAACTCCGGATGCCATCGCTGGTGCGTTACAGCCCAGTCCTGGCGGCAATATCGTATACTTCAGGTTGGATTAATGAGCAGGCTCATCGGTATAGACATCCGTGCCACGCACGTGCGCGCCGTGCTGCTGCAAGCGAGCTACAAGCGGCTCGGTATCTTGCGCATGGCGGAGGTGGATCTCGGCAGCGTGGAGACGCTCGAGCAGGCGCTGCAGGCCTGCGTGCTGCCGCTTTTGCAGAACGGCGACATGGTCGCTACGGCCATCGAGGGAGACGCGGCCTTCATCCATCGCCTCAAGCTGCCGGCGACCGCGCAGAAGCAGCTGGCGGAAGTGCTGCCGTTCGAGCTCGAAGCCCAGGTCCCCGTGGACCTCGAAGAGCTGGTCTACGACTACCACGTGCTCAAGCGCACGGGGCTGTCCGAGCCGGTGGTGGCCTTCGTCGCGGCAGCGCGGATCGAGTACGTGCGCGCGCGCATCGCGTTGATCGCAGCGGCGCTCGGCCAGGAGCCGGAGCGGGTGGGCTGCGGGCCATTGCCGCTCGGCAATCTCGCGTCGCTGGTGCCCACGCTCGACGGACCCGGGCCCATCGCCCTCGTGGACCTCGGCGGGGCGCGCACCGAGGTGCTGCTGCTGGCGGGCGGTGAACAGGTCTTCGCTCGCACCTTGTCGCGCGGCGTAGGGGGCTTGCCGGATACGGCTCCCGCGCTGGCCGCCGAGCTGCGGCAAACGTTCGCCTCCTGGGCATCACACGGGGGTGACGTGGTGCAGGCCGCCTACTTGCTGGGTGGCGGAGCCGAAGCCCCGGGTGCCATCGACTACCTTTCGTACGAGGTAGGGATCCCGATCGCTCCGTTGCCCGCGCTCGCAGTAGACGCCATGGCGGCCGAAGACGCGGCGCGCCTGCCCCGTTTCGCCAAGGCCATCTCGCTCGCAATCGGCCTGATAGGCCGGCCGCGAGATCTGGACCTGCGGCGCGGACCGCTGGCGTTCCAGCGCGGCTACGGATTTCTCAAAGACAAAGCTCCGATTCTGGTGGGACTCGTGGCCGCCGTGTTCATCAGCTTTCTGTTTTCCACGTGGGCCGAGCTGCGCTCGCTCTCGGAACAGAACGAGATTCTGGGGCGTGCTCTCGGCGTGCTGTCACGCGAGGCGCTCGGCTCGCAGACCACCAAAGGCGCCGAAGCGCGCGAGGCGCTCGCCAAAGCGCTGGCGCAAGACGGCGCGGATCCGATGCCACAGATGGACGCGTTCGGCGTCATCGTCGCGATCTCGAACGCGATTCCGATCAGCATGACGCACGACATCGAAGAGTTCGACATGCAGCGGGCTCACGTGAAGATCAACGGTGTGGTGGGATCGACAGCAGACGCGCAAGCGATCTCCAGCGAGCTCGCGAAGGAGTCGTGCTTCGACAACGTCAAAATTTCGAAGATCACGCAGGTGGTCAACAGCGACCGCCAGAAGTACGTGCTCGAACTCGACGTGAAGTGCCCGGGTGACGCCTCGTCCACGAAGAAGACGAAAAAGAAGACGGAAACCAGCGCTGAGCCCGCCACGGAGATGCCATGAGCCTGCGTGACTTCAATGTGCGCGAGCGGCTCGAACGGCTCGAGGAGCGCGAGCGCCGGCTGCTCGGCTTTCTGGTGCTGGTCTTCGTCGGCCTGGTCGTGGTGCTGATGCCGCTCGGTGTGGCCGCGCTCTTGGCGTCCAAACAGAGCGAAAACGAAGAGCTTCGCAGCGCCATCGAGGAGATTCAGCAGAGCCGTGAAGCGTTGCGCAAGCGCGCCAGCGAGCGCGACCGCGTTCAGCTGCGCTACTCGCGCCCGGCGCCGGCCCTGGCCGGCTTCCTGGCGGGGCTGGCCAACCAAAGCGGCATCGAGATCCCTGAAAGCCAGGATCGCGCCAATGTCCCGCATGGTAAACGCTTCGAGGAGAAATCCACGAAGATCGTGCTGCGGCGTGTGGGCATGTTGAATCTCGTCAAATTCATGGAGCGCATCGAACAGGCGGGCCATCCCGTGAGCTTGTCCACTTTGAACATCAGAAAGCGCGGCACCGAGCTCGACTCCTACGACGTCGAGCTGGTGGTGAGCGCGTTCGAACGCAAGACGGAGGTCGCTGAAACCAAGCCGACCAAGAAGGGTTCCACCGAAGGCGCGAGCCAGGAGGAAGAGCCATGACCCCGCGCTTGATTCGTATTCTGCGCTGGGTGGGTTATCCGCTGTTCTACGTCTTCGCACTGCTGCTGTTCACGTACCTCACGTTTCCGTACGATCGCCTCCGGGATCGGTTGGTCGGGGAGATCAACGCGAAGCCGATCAGCCCCGGCATGCAGGTCAAGATCGACACGGTCGATTCTTACTGGTTCAGCGGAGTCGAGGCCGAGGGCGTGCAGTTGATCTCGCCGCCCAGCGCTACGGCCGGCGAGGACGGCAAACCGGCCAAGCCGAAGACCGTGACGCTCGAGCAGATGCACGCACGCGTCTCGCTCTTGCGCCTGCTCGTGGGCACACTGCACGTGAGCTTCGGCGCTGACGCACTGGGCGGTGAAATTTCGGGATACACGTCCGACGCAGACGACGCGCGTACGGTGACCGCCGAGCTCGACGGCGTGCGCGTCGGAGATTTGCCGGTGCTGACGGACATCGTGGGCTTGCCGCTCACCGGCGCGCTCACGGGTGAGATCGATCTCAAGCTGCCGGAAGGCAAATTCGCCAAGGCCGAAGGCAAGATCGCGCTCAAGTTCACGGATCTCGCGATCGGCGACGGCAAGGCGAAGATCATGAACACCATCGCGCTGCCGACGCTCAACGTCGGTGAGCTGGTGCTCGAAGGGGAGGCCACCGACGGTCGGCTCGACATCACGAAGTTCTCCGCCGGAGGACGTGATCTCGAGCTCGTCAGCGATGGGCGCATTCGCCTGCGCGACCCGTTCACGGCCAGCCTGGCCGAGCTGAATTTACGCTTCAAATTCAGCCCGGCTTATCGGAACCGCAACGACACCACGCGCGCGCTGTTCGGTGCGCCGGGCTCCACGGTCCCCGCGGTGTTCGATCTCGATCCCAAGGTGCGACGCGCCAAGCGTCCCGACGAGTTCTACGCGTGGCGGCTGACTGGCCCGCTCGCGCGCATGAATTTCGAGCCGGCAGCGCTCGCGGGCGGCGCCGCCGGCGGCCGTAACCCACTGGGCGCGCCGCCCAGCGGCTTCGCCAACGACGACGACAGCGAGTAGCGTGTCTTTACATGCCGACGGCTATGCCCAAGCGGCGTCTCAGCGCCAGGTAGGGCTCGCTCACGGCGTACAATACGAGCTCGCTCTGACGCTCGGCGATAGGCACCGCGCTCGAATGTTCGTCGGAGGCGCGGATGATTTCGAGCGCCGTTTCGAGGTCATCGGACACGACGAGCCCCGCGCGGTCGGCCGTGAGATCGACTCCTTGAACCCAGGGCTTCGGATCCGCGTCCGTACCACTCTCCACGAACCGGGAGACGGCTTGCTCGAGCTCGCTGCGCTGCTCCGCCGAGAGCTGCTCGGCGAGGCCGCGGGAGATTTCTTCCAAGGTGCTCAGGAGCTCCGCGGGCGGCTCGAGCTTCGCGCCACACAGCCGGAGCGCCGCGTACACCCAGCCCTTCAGATCGAGCAGTGAGGCCATGCGCTGGCGCAGGTAGAGCCCTTTTTGGAAGTACTGCATGTGTCGTGCGGCGATGAACGCCGCGGCCTGCGCCGGAAGATCCGCAACGATCGCCGCCTCGCCCAGCACGATGCCCGGCGGACGGGCGTGTAGAAACGAGAGACCCTTGTTGGGGCTCGGGTCGCGAAAAATCGGCGGTGCGGGCAGGCCCAGGAGCGCGGCGGAACGGTCGATGGATCGACGCATCAGCGGCGGCTCGCTGAAGGGGTCCGCCTCTTCGGGAATATACCCGAGGTTCTCGATGGAGCTTTCGAGGGAGCGCGTATCGCGAGCCAGAATCGCCGGTTCGAGCGCTCCGAGCACGCGTGTCAACGCGAGCGCCGCGCGAGGGTGCAGGATCGCATGGCTCCACTCCGCCTCGTTCAAGCTCGGCGCGCCGAACGCGGGTGTTTCCGAACGAAAGCGCATGAAAAAACGCTCTTCGTCGGGCTCGGCGAGGTTCAGTACCGTCAGCGCTTGGCACGCGCAAAACGCGCCGTCCGGCTTTCGAGCCGCCGCGTAGATCGAGCGGAGCTGCCGGTAGTATCCGGGGCGATACGGATCGTCCCGCAGCAAGCGCCCGAGCAGCGTCACGCCCTTTTCGAAATGCTGCTCCGGATTGGCGGCGTACAGCTCGGCCAGCAGATCGAGACGGGCTCGATCCCGAGGATCGAGCGTGTGGGCCGCTTCGTACGCCTCGATGGCGCGCTCCGCCGAACCGAGGTGGGCTTCATAGAGCTTGGCGAGCTCGTCGAGCGCCGCCGCCTCCGTCGCGAGGTCTGCCGTGGCCCGCGCGCGTTCGAGCCGCCGCTCGAGCAGCGCTTCGACGGCCGCATAGTTGCCGCGCGCGTGCTGGAGCAGAGAAAGCTCGCGATTGGCCTTGTCGTGTGCCGGATCGAGCTCCAGCACCAGCTCGTACAGCTCGATCGCTCGTTCGGTGTCCCCGAGCTGCCGGGAGGTTACGATCGCCGCGGTGTGCAGATATTTCGTGCGGTGCGCGGGATCGTCGACGAACTCGGCGAGCCGCAGCACCACTTCGACGAGGCGCGGCCAATCCTTGTCGTCGCTGTAGAGCTGCATCAATTTGGTGAGCAAGCGGCGGTCCGAGGGCTGCTCTTCGAGAGCGAGCGCGAAGCTTTTGACTGCGAGCGCGGGGTCGTCGAGCTTCTCCTTGGCCAGATCGCCGATTTCGAGCAGGAGGCGCAGCCGCGTCGCGCCGTCCGCGACGTCGAGCTCACGCGTCTTCACCTTCACGACCTCTTCCCACGCTTCGCGCGCCGCGTGGACTTCGGCGAGCGCCGCGAGCGGCGACGGATCGCCCGGCTCGAGATCGGCGGCAGCTTCCAGAGCGCCGATCGCCTCCTCGAAGCGCCCTGTCTGGCGCAGCGCCTCGCCGTATCGATAGAGGCACGAGGCGCGCTCCGCGTTGGAGAGCCGGCTCGAGAAGTCCGCGAGCACTCCAGCGTAGAGCTCCGCGGCGATGTCGAGGCTGGCGAACTGGAACGTCACGTCCGCCACCCAGAGCCACGCCGCCGGGTCGTCCGGCGCTACGGCCGTCAAGAGTTCTTGCGCTGCGAGCGCTTTTTCGGTCGCTTCGGTGCGATACAGCGCCTCGATGAAACGCACCAGGATGCGCGTCGCGACAGCCGGATCGAGCGACTGCAGACGCTCCACGAGCGGCTCGTAGCGCGTGCTCGCTTCAGCATAGCGTTCGCCGTCGAAGGCCAGCTCACCCAGGATCAAGAGCGCGTCCAGGTTGCTCGCGTCGTTCTCGAAAGCGCGCTTCGCGGCGCGTTCCGCGCGCTCCACGTCGTCGAGGTCGTACGCCAGCGTGGCGACTTGGCCGAGCAGCTTGGCCTTGGCGCGCTCGCCCTGCGCGAGCTCCACTTCGCATTCCAGCACTTGGAGCGCCGCGTGGTCGTCACCGGTTTTCAGGTAGAGCCGCCGCAGCGCCGGGTAGAGCGCCGTGCTCTGCGGATCGGCTTCGATGGCGAGCTCGTACGCTTGCATGGCATGGTCGAGATCGCCTCTGGCCTCTTGCAGGCGCGCCACCGCCGCGAGCGCCGCGGCATGACCGGGTTGAAGCTCGAGGACGTTCTGGTACGCGGTCAGGGCATCTTCCGGGCGCGCGAGGTGCTGATCCAGCGTCTCCGCTAGCCCCAGCCATGCAACCGTGTCGTTGGCATCGATGGCAATGATCTCTCGAAGCGCCGCCGCGGCACGCTCGCGGTCCAGGTACTCATCGCTGTAGAGCCGAGAGAGGCGCCGCAAGAGCTCGATGCGCTGGCGCGGCGTGCTGGCGTTCTCGAGCTGGGTCTCGAGGTTGTGCGCGAGGTCACCACGTAGCCCGCTCTGGCCGAGCAGCTGCTCGAGCCCGAGCAGAGCCGACTGATCCCCGGGATTTTCGCTGAGAATTTGCTCGTACGTGGCGGCCGCGGCCGGGACGTTTCCGAGCGCGCCGGCGCGCAGCTCCGCCAGACGCTGCAGCAGGCGGCGTCGCTCGGAGCCGCGCGCGCTGCGCGCGCGAAGCTCCAGAAGCCGTTCGTGCGCGCCAGGGTCTCCCGCCTTCTCGCACATGACCGCGAGCGCGTCTCCGGCCTGCGCGTGACTCGGGTCTTCGAACAGCACCTGTTCGTACAGGCTCTTGGCGCGTTCCGAGTCGTGAAGGCAGCTTTCCAACACCTCTGCGGCTTCGACGCGTAGATCCCGAGCGCGTGCGGGCAGCTTCGTGTGCTCAGCGCGCTGCAGTAGCACGGCAGCCAGCTCCGACCAGTTCTGAAGCTTGCGCTGGACACGCGCGGCGCCTTCGAGCGCGCCGTCCCGCGTCGGATCCTTGGCGAGCACGGATTGATAGCAGGGAAGCGCGAGATCGTAGCGGTCCAGCTTGTATTCGTACCAGCGGCCCATGCGCAGCAGCAGCGCATACTCGGCCTCCACGTCTACGGCCTGCGGCAGCACGGCTTGGGCGCAGGTACGCAGCACGCTCTTGTAAGCCTCTTCGTCCGATCCGGCGAGGCGCTCGATTTCGTCGGCGTACTGACTGTGCTGCGGCGCTTCGCAGAATGCTTCAGCCAGCGTGAGCAGCGCCTGCGCGCGATTGCCGAGCGACAGCTCGTGCACGCGCGCGACCTGCGCCAGGAGCTGCGCGCGCACCGGGCCCATTTCGGTATTGCGAAGCTGATCGAGCAACGTGCGCAGGGTGGCTTGTGGATCCGCGTCGACCGGACGGCCGGAGCCGCGCTCCAGGCGCCTGAGCTCCTCGAGCACGGCCTTGGCATCGGCCGGCCGCTGACTCGGATCTTTGGCCAAGAGGCCCAGCAAAAATGCGTCGAGCTCGCTGTCGATCCAGTTGTGGCGTGCGAGCCGGCTGGGCGGCTCGGGTTCTTCCGTCAGATGCGCGAGCGCGCTTTCGAACGAGCTCGGGCTCGCGAACGGCGCGACGCCCGCCACGAGCTCGTAACAGAGCGCGCCGAAGGCATACACGTCACTGCGCGGGTCCGAAGCGTAGCCGCGGATCTGTTCGGGTGCCCAGCATGGGCCCACGCTTCCGTTGAGCATCGGCGACAGCGCGACGCTCGGCCGCAGACGATCGAACCCCGGGTCGAGTAGCCACACATCGTGCTTGTTCGGCTTGGAGGTCAGAACGAGAACGTTGCCGGGGCGTAAGTTTCCGTGCGCGAGCCGCGCCTGATGCAGCCGCGCCAGGCTCTCGAGCACGGCCTCGAGCACGGGCCGCAGCTCCGAGAGGCGCTGCGGGCCCGTGCGCAGTATGCGAACGCCGAGCGTCTCACCCGCGCGGTAGAGGTGTTGCACGAGCAGGTGTTCGCCCCGCTTGTGAGCCTCGAGCTCCGCCGGCATTCCCGCAAAGGCGTGCCGCGCGACCAGCCGGCAGTACGTCAAGAAGCGCTGCAGCGCCGCGCGGCCCGGGATCACCCCGTCCGATACGATCTTCAAGCGGTACTCGACATCGCCGCGCGTGGCCAGGAAGCAGGCCCCCGACGGTCCCTTGCCGAGGGAGCGGGCCACCACGAAGTCCTGGTACAAATCCCCCGGCCTCAACTCGGGCAGGTCGAGCAGAGCGCCGGCGGCGTGAGTCAACAGCTCCGGGCGCGCATCCGGTTTGCAGACCAAGACTGCATCGGAGAGCGCGAGCAGCGTGTGCTCACGGGCGCAGCACTCCACGAGGGCGCTCACGAACGACGCCAATGTCGTCGTGCTGCCCACGTGCGCCGGGTCGAGCTGTAATACGTCGGACGAGAAGTGGAGCAGCTCGTCCAGCTCGAAGAGGCGTTCCAGCTCGGCGCGCAGGGTCTCTGTATCCATGGGCGTGCGGTGTGGGTCCCGGGTTCTTGAATGGAGCGAGCCCCAGGGCACCCGCATAAACAGCGCATGATAGCCAATTTTTGGCCATGCAGGCGTTCATCGGGCAGGCTCGCCTTCATGGTCTCTCACAGGCTTCTGGCCGAGCGGGCGCTGCCGCTCGGGATCCTGGCGCTGGCGCTGATTGCCGTGCCGATCCTGGTCTTTTCGCCCGCCGGCCTGGGCAGGCTGGCCAATCTGCGCAGAGAACGCGCCGAGGCCGAGCTCGAGATTGCTCGGGTGAATCAGCAGATTCGCCAGCTCCGCGCCGAGGTGGAGCGCATGAAGCGCGATCCGGCGGCCGTAGAGCGCGTGGCGCGCGACGAGCTCGGCCTCGTGCGTCAGACCGAGCTCGTCTTCCAGTTCAAGGAGTAGTGTCCTGTCTCCGCAGATCGCCACGGAAGTCGGGCGCTACGAGCGGAGACAGGACACGCCAGGAACAAGAAAATTGTGGTGAATAGAGTAGCCCAGAGCGGGATTTCGAGCCGCCCGCACCCCGTGGGGTGGCCTCGAAATTCTGGTGCGAATCTCTGATTCACCGCACTAGGTCTTTTCAGGCACACTCACTCCGTGACCGCAGAGCTCGGCCAGCGCTTGCTTCGTGGCGGACTACTCTCGCCGGCAGACGTGGAGAGCGCATTGCTCGAAGCGGTGGAGCGCGGCCTCGCTCTGCTTCACGTCGTCAGCGAACGTTGGCCCGAGCAGGCGCGCCGGCTGGAGCGGGAGCTCGCGCGCACGGCCCCGGCGTCCGTCCAAAAGTTACGAGCCGCTCCGGAGCTGGCCGCGCGCTTACCTGCCGGCATGTGTGAGCGCCTCCTGGCGGTGCCCCTTGCGTCCGAGAACCCATCGCGAATGGTCGAAGTCGCGTGCGCCGATGCTTCAGATGTCCACGTGCAAAGCGAGTTTGCATTTCACTTGCAAGTCGAGGTGCGCGCCGTGCACGCGCCGCTGTCCGACATTTCGGACGCGATTGACGGCCTGCATGCCGGCGGCAGCTTTCTGGGCGGAGTCAGTCGCATGCTGGAGGCGCCGCCCATCGCCACTTCGCACTTGGTGACGGCCGAGCCGGAGCTCGCCAGGGCGCCAGCGCGCGGTTCGGATCGGCCAGCGCAAGGCAGCGAGCCGCCCATTCCACTCGTGCGCCGCTCTCTGGCGCCGAAAACCCAGGCGCGCGCGCCTGCGCCGGCGGCGGTCGTTGAGAGTCCCGT